>JAWWOY010000054.1:0-5113 GCA_033851195.1 Kribbellaceae bacterium
GTCAGCCGCCAGGCCCCGGAGCCCTGGGCGGCACGCTCAGCGAGGAACGCCTCAGCAGCGGCCAGCATTACCGGGACAAGGTCTTCACGAGGAACCCGTACGCCGGTGTCGGCGCCTGCAAGCAGCAACGCGACCCGCCCATCCGGTAGCGCCTGAATCCCGACATCGGCTCCCAGCCCAGCCAGATCCCCGCGACCATCGTCCAGCGCGAACAGGAACCGCCCGGGGAGTCCGGCGAGCGCCGGCCGGGCGCACAGATGCCGATCCAGCTCAGCCACTGCCGGCAGTACGTCGTACAGGCTGTGCGGGTCGAGGCCTGACAGGGGAGAGGCGAGGATGTTGCGGACCCGTTCGTGACTGATCGACGGCAGCAGTCCCGCGCTGTAGAGGCGGTCCGAGAGTGCCTGTGCAGCACCTGGACGAAGTGCGCGGATCTGCAGGTTGGCCCGCGACGTCAGCTCGAGGTTGCCGTCACCCAACTCGGCTGAAGCCGCTGCCAGCACCTGCAGTTGGTCCGTACTGAGCACACCGCCGGGCAGCCGGACACGAGCGAGACCGCCGTCCGCAGCCTGATGCACAGCGAGAACACCTGGACAGCGGTCCGGGTGGGTCCGTGCGGTGTTCTCGCGAAGTGGCACGGCCGTGATGCTACTTCCCGCGTACAGGGTGTGGCTTGGATCACGGACCAGACGGGTCTCACGTGTTCTGGGGACGCGGGGCGCGGCGGCTGAGGAGCAAGCTTGAGTATGGCGAGCAGCGGACCCTCCTGGTGAAGCGCTCAGGATCCGGGCACAAAGGTGCGGGCACGCTGGCTTTGGCGGGCGTAGTGGCTCTTGTGGTCGCCATGGTGGCCATCACTGTGGCGACCCGCCCCACCGCACCGACGGCCCAGGTCACGCTCGGCCGCGACGCCGCCGAGCTGGGTCCGGCTACGTCGGCGACAGAGCAGAGCCTGGAGCAGTTCTGGGAAGCGCGACTTCCCGCGGTCTACAAGCGCGACTTCAGCCCGTTGAAGGGCGGGTACCAGCCGAAGACCCCGCAGAGCCCGCCGTTCAGTTGCAACGGCCAGCGTCAGACGTACGACGACCTGTTGGGGAACGCCTTCTACTGCGGCGGTCCGAACGACGACTACATCGCCTGGGACGCGGCAATGCTGATGCCTGAGCTGGACAACCGGTTCGGGGGGATCGCCCCGGCCGTCGTGCTGGCGCATGAGATGGGGCATGCCGTGCAGCGGCGCGCCGGGGTGGTGGAGCCATCGGTGGTGCAGGAACTGCAGGCAGACTGCTTCGCGGGCTCCTGGGTCCGGTACGCCGAGACGTCCGGCGACGACCCGGTGGCTCTCAGCGACGGCGCGTTGGACAGCGCGATCGCCACGATCCTGACGCTGCGGGACCAGCCGGGTACGCCCGCCACGACCCCCCAGGCGCACGGGCTCGGCTTCGACCGGGTGAACGCCTTCCAGACCGGCTACGAGGACAGTGCACAGGCGTGTGCGCAGTTCGCCAACCAAGGCGTGGTCACCACCGAGTTGCCGTTCCGGACGGTGACCGAGGCTCAGACCGGGGGAAACCTGCCGTTCTCCCAGGCGGTCGGCTTCCTGGCCGGACAGCTGGACTCGTTCTGGACGCAGGCACTGCCGAAGATGGTCCCCGGCAAGCCCTTCGAAGCCCCGGCCCGGCAGCCGGTGGACCAAGGCCCACTGCCCGATTGTGCGCGCCTGGACGGGATGGATGCTGTCTCCGGTTACTGCCCCGACACCCGAGCCGTGATGTGGGTGGTGCCGGCCCTGGAGGAAGCCCACCAGCTAGTGGGCGACATGGCTACCGGTGCGGCGCTGAGCGAGGCCTGGGGGATAGCAGCGCAGACCGAGGCCGGACTGCCTGCGACCGGCCGGGGGCCTGGTTTGCAACGGGATTGTTTCACCGGGGCCTGGGTCTCGGCGCTGGCCGCGGGCGGTCTCGAGCAGTCGTTGCTGTCGCCCGGAGACATCGACGAGGTGCTCAGCATGATCGTCGGGACCAGCTTCTCGCCGTCCGGTGACCGAGTGGACCGCGGCGGCGCCTTCGACCGGACAAAAGCGTTCCGCCAGGGCCTGTTCGAGGGACTGCCCTCGTGCCACTGAAACTCCCGTGAACCAGGGATGCGTGGGGACCGACCGGGCAGCAATGTAGTGCTTAGCCCCAGGCAGGAAGGACAGCCATGAGCACCCCCCAGGAAGCACCCCAGTTCATCCGCGGGCAGTCCATCGCCAGGTTCAGCAGCTATCTCGACGCACAGCGTGCAGTCGACTACCTGTCGGACGAGGGCTTCCCGGTGGAGCACCTGACCATCGTCGGCTCCGACCTCAGGCAGGTAGAGCGGGTCACCGGCCGATTGACGAAGTGGAAGGCCGCATTGGCCGGTGCCGGCACCGGCGCCTGGTTCGGAGCCCTGATCGGTCTGATCCTGTCCTTGTTCGCCGCCTCCGGCACCGCCGTCATCCTGCTCATCTTGTGGGCCGCCCTGTACGGCGCCGTGTTCGGTGCGATCTGGGGATTCGTCGCGCACCTGTTCACCTTCGGTCAGCGGGATTTCTCCACCTTGGGGGCGACGATCGCGACCCGCTTCGAGGTGTACTGCACGCCGGAATACGCGGAGCGTGCCGCGCAGTTGCTCGGTCAGATGCCGACCTCGCGGTCGACGTGACGGATCGCGCCTGCGAGACCGCTGCGGATCCGGTCTCGTATTGTCTGCTGATGGAGGCGGGCATAGCGTGGCATTGTCCGGCGGTTCCCCCCCGGCCCCAGGGACACAGATCTCTGTCCGGGCCAATCTATGGCGACGCAGCAGGCTTTCCGATTCGGTCAGCGACGCGGTGCGCTCGGCGCACTTGACCTGGTCGCCGGAATGCTCGACGCCTTGGACGTCGCCGTCAGCGGCACTGATCTGGACGGCAGGGTCTTCTACTGGAACCCGGCGAACGAACGCTTGTACGGCTACAGCAGGGAAGAAAAGCTCGGATCGGCGGATCTCGACCTGGCCGCGAGCCAGCAGGATCGCTGCCGGTTCACCGAGGCCGAGTCGGCGACGCTGTCCGGTCAGGCCTGGAGCGGGCTGTGCCGGGTGCACTGCGCCGGCGGCCGGACGGCGATGCTGCACCTGACCAAGTCGCCGCTGCGGTTCGGTGGCGCGGTCGCAGGGGCCGTCACGGTGGCCCGCGCCGCTCCGGAGGCCGCTGAACCAGCGGCCGAGATCGACTGGTTCAGCCTGACCGAAGCCGAGCTCAAAGTCGCCCGCCTGGTCGCGCAGGGACTCACGAACCGGGAGACCGCGGAGAAGTTGGTGGTGTCGAGACACACGGTCGACTCGCACCTCAAGCACGTCTTCACCAAGCTGGACCTGAGCTCGCGGGTGCAGCTCACCCGCGTCCTGCTGGCTCACGATAGGTATGACGACTGGTATGACGATGCTTGACCATACCGGCCAGTTGGACCTCCAACTGCTGTACGCCGCGGTGACGGAGAAGTTGCTGGACGGTGAGTTCCCCTCGCTGCGCTACGAGGTCCTGCAGCACAGCGAACCTGCCATCTCGGTGCTCTGCCACTACCACGCGCGTCAGGTAGGACTCACGCTCTGGCCGAACGGCGACGCGGAGATGACGTGGGCCACGACGGTCGACGGTGAATGCATCGGGCACTACCGGATCAACACGCAGTCCGGCCTCGACTACTTCCTGGCCGACCTGGCGGAACGCCTCAACCTCTGACCCGGGTGCCGAACCCCCCGTCCCGACCCCCGAACCCCCCTTTCTGGTGATGTATCGCCACCGCCGGAGGGCAAGGCTGGAAAACGCGCACAGGAGTCTGTCCGGCGATGAGTCATATCGCGAACGCACAACAGGAGGTAGTCATGGCCAAGGCGGTCGGCATCGACCTGGGAACGACCAACTCGGTGATCGCGGCGATGGAGGGCGGCCAGCCAACCGTCATACCGAATGCCGAAGGCTCCCGGACGACTCCCTCGGTGGTGGCGTTCACCGATTCCGGCGAACGGCTCGTCGGTCAACTTGCCCGCCGCCAGGCCGTGATGAACCCGAAGGGCACGATCTCGTCAGCGAAGCGGTTCATCGGCCGCAACTACGACGAAGTCGCCTCCGAGGTCTCCACCGTCTCGTACGACGTGGTGCCCGGGCCGGACGGCGCCGTACGGTTCAAGGTCCGGGACAAGCTGTCTGCGCCCGAGGAGATCTCCGCGCTGGTGCTGCGCAAGCTCGCCGAGGACGCCGGGAAGTTCCTGGGCGAGCGGGTCACCGAGGCCGTCATCACCGTGCCGGCGTACTTCAACGACGCCCAGCGCCAGGCCACCAAGGACGCGGGCCGGATCGCCGGCCTCGAGGTGCTGCGGATCATCAACGAGCCGACCGCGGCCGCGCTCGCCTACGGGATGGACAAGCTCGAGAACGAGACGATCATGGTGTTCGACCTCGGTGGCGGCACCTTCGACGTCAGCCTGCTGACAGTGGGCGACGGTGTGGTCGAGGTCCGCGCCACCGCCGGTGACACCCATCTGGGCGGTGACGACTTCGACCGGCGGATCGTCGACTACCTCGCGGACGAGTTCAAGCGCGACACCGGCGTCGACCTCCGTCAGGACCCGCAGGCCTTGCAGCGGCTGTTCGAGGC
This sequence comes from Kribbellaceae bacterium, assembly GCA_033851195.1. Classification (GTDB taxonomy): domain Bacteria; phylum Actinomycetota; class Actinomycetes; order Propionibacteriales; family Kribbellaceae; genus Kribbella. The sequence goes on from JAWWOY010000054.1 coordinate 4,665, forward strand.
CGCGGAGAAGGCGAAGGTCGAGCTGTCCTCGGTCACCCAGACGACGATCAGCCTGCCGTTCATCACTGCGACCGCGCAGGGGCCGCAGCACCTCAATACGACCCTGATGCGGTCGACCTTCGAGCAGTTGATCGGTGACCTGATCGAGCGGTGTCTCGGGCCGGTCCAGCAGGCGATGGCCGACGCCAAGGTCACCGCGAACGACATCGACGAGGTGATCCTGGTCGGCGGCTCCACCCGGATCCCGGCGGTACAGCAACTGGTTCGCCGGCTGACCGCCGGCAAGGACCCGAATATGACGGTCAACCCGGACGAGGTGGTAGCGATCGGCGCCGCCGTCCAGGCCGCGATCATCAAGGGCGAGGTCAAGGACGTGTTGCTGCTCGACGTCACCCCGCTGTCGCTGGGGCTGGAGACGATGGGCGGCGTGATGACCAAGGTGATCGAGC
>JAWWOY010000071.1:0-3292 GCA_033851195.1 Kribbellaceae bacterium
CCGTAGACCTTCTCCTTACCATGGAGACGCTCTGCCGACTGAGCTAAAGGGGCGGGCCGAGAAGAGAGATTACACGGCCAGCCGCCTCGATGTGAAATCGAGGTGGACGCACCGTGGAGGGCTCCTCTTCGGACTCCAGAAGTGTAGCGGGCGCCCGTCTGTAGGCCGACCAGTTTTCAGCTGCCGCGGACAGCGCAGCCTCGGCCGCGGACCAATCGACCTCGGTGCCGCCCGCCGCCCGCGCATCCCCCATCCGACCAAGACATTTGTGATCCCTGTCACAGCTTTTGAGGCCTTGAGTCAGCGTGCTGCCCGCCTGAGTGTCACAACCCGCTAGCAGGCTCATCCAAACGAGTGAGGAAAACGCTATCCACCGCTGCCGGTCGGCACTTGAGGGGACCGCGATCTCTTCTTATGGTCATCTGACCTCCGGGGAACAACCCTGGAGCCGATTCCACTCCGGAAGGCCACTCGTGTCCCCTCACCATGACGTGTCCGACCGCGCGAAGCCGCTCCCCGCGGCCCGCCTGGCCAGCCCCCGTCGCGTAGGCAAACATCGCCTCGCCCGCCGTAGCAAGATGCGCAAAGTCCAACTGTTCGGCCTGACCGCCGCCCTGGCCGCAGCCGCCGGCACCACCGCGTTCAGCCTCAACTCCTCCGCTCCGGCGATCACCCCCACCGCATCCAGCCGACCCGGCGCGATCACCACCGCCCGGATCAGTCGGCGCGATCTGGGTTCCCGCAGTGGCGCCCGCTTCGAACTGACGCTGGAGTCGACTCGAAAGAAGCAGGCCAACCTCGCGGCGCAGGCCCGCGCCGCCAAGCTCGCCGCGACCGAGACCCTGTCCGCGCGCCGGGCCCTCGCCCTGCAGAATGCCAAGGCTGCATCCGCTGCGAAGGCCGCCGCCGCTACTGAGCGGAAGAGGCAGCAGGTCTCCACATGCGGGCTCCCGGTCATCAGCTATGTCCTCACCGCACGGTTCGGCCAGGGTGGCAGCCGTTGGTCCCACTTCCACACAGGCCTGGACTTCGCCGCCCCGATCGGTACGCCGATCCACTCGGTGATGGCCGGCAAGGTGATCTTCGCCGCGTTCGCTGGTGCCTACGGCCGGCAGGTCCAGGTCCGGCACGCCGACGGCACCGTGACGTCGTACAGCCACATGTCCAAGTTCTCCGTCTCCGTCGGCGACGTCGTACCGATGGGCGGCCAGGTCGGCGCCATCGGTGTCACCGGCAACACCACGGGGCCGCACGTGCACTTCGAGGTCCGGCCAGGCGGCGGCGCCCCGATCGACCCGGAGCCGTGGCTGCGCGCACACGGCCTGAACCCCTGATCCGCTGCCGTCGCGACGCGACGACTAGAGGAACTTGGCCAGACCCAGGTCGTCGATGTAACGGCCGTCGATCAGGAACTCGGCGGTACGTCGCGACTCGACGATGTAGCCGTGGCGTTCGTACAACCGCTGCGCCGCGGTGTTGGTGGCGAACACGTTTAGCGTGATCTTGCGGGCGCCGCGCCGCTTCCCCTCGGCGGTGACGGCGTCCAGTAAGGCGGATCCGACCCCGAGGCGCCGGGCGCTCGGCGAGACCGCCAAGCCGTTGACGGCGAGCACTCCCGCGCCCTCGACGAACGGATATTTGTCCTGCAACCGGACATAGCCGACCAGTTCGCCGTCGCACTCGGCGATCAGGTGGGCATCCGGGCCGCAGCGCTCATCGAAGAACCTCTCCCGATCCCCAATGGCGAGGGACGGGAACCCTGACTCGGCGGTCCACGCGGACAGATCGAGGACGAGTAGCGCCGCGTCATCGGTCTCCACGGCTCGGCGAATGGTCAGGCTGTCATCAGTCACGCTGCCATCATCACCTGCGCTCAGCGCACCTCCGCGGGCGGATCCTGGTCCGCAGCCAGCGGCCGCTGAGCCCAGGCGACGTCGCGCCAGCCATCGTGCTTCCAGCCGATCTTCCGGTAGGTGCCGATCGACTCGAACCCGAGGGCACGGTGCAGGCCGACGCTCGCCTCGTTCGGCAGCGTCATCCCGGCGACCGCGGTACGGAAGCCGCGCTCGGCCAACCGCTCGAACAACGCCTCGTAAAGCGCGCGACCACCACCCGTACGCCGGCGACCGCGCTCGAGGTAGACGCTGACCTCGCACGACCAGCGATAGGCGGCACGGGCTTTGAACGGACCGCCGTACGCGTAGCCGACAACACGCCCGTCGTCCTCCAGCACCAGCCATGCATGGGTACGCCCGGCGGCGGTGATGCGCTCGGCCATCTCGGCCGGCGACGGCGGGTCGATCTCGAAGGTGATCGCGGTGTCGGTGACGTACGGGGCGTAGATCGCCGCGCAAGCCTCAGCGTCCTGCTCGGACGCGTCCCGAATCTTCACAGTGCCGCTAGTCATGCCACGATAGTAGCGTCAGCTGCCTCTATAGTGGCAAGCATGGTGGATTCCTTGTCCGTGTCCCTCGCGGCGACCCTGCAGGCTGCCCGAGTCGCTCGCGAGCTCTCGGTCAACACCCTCGCCGAGCGCTCCGGAGTCTCGCGGGCGATGATCGGCAAGATCGAGCGAGGCGAGGCCCAACCCACCGCCGTCCTGCTGGGTCGCTTGTCCGGCGCTCTGGGTATGACGCTGTCCGAACTCGTGGCCCGGGCCGAAAGAGACGACCAGCGACTCGCGCGTGCAGCCGACCAGCCGACGTGGACCGATCCCGCCACCGGTTACCACCGCCGCGCGGTGTCACCGTCCACCGGCGGTCCGCTCGAACTCATCGAGGTCGACCTGCCCGCGGGCGCGGAGGTCTCCTTCCCCGCCGACACCTACGCCTTCGTCCACCATCAGATCTGGGTGCTGGCAGGCCGACTGCGCTTCCGCGAGGGCGAGGTCGAGCACGATCTCGCGACTGGCGACTGCCTCCAGCTCGGTCCGCCGGTGGCCTGCACCTACATCAACCCGACCGGCAAACCCTGCCGCTACCTGGTCGCCCTCGCCAGACGCCACTCCTGACACGGTCGAACGGTCTTCGAGCCCGACGCCGAACCACCGGGCGAGGGCAGCACGGAGGCCGGCCAGCTCGGCGGGCTCCGGGTTGGAAGAACCCGACGCCCAGGCGACGTGGCAGTCCGGCCGCAGCAACAGGGCTTTAGCCGGCCTACTGGAACCTTGTGGCCGTGCGGTGACGACGTCGACCCGCTCACCTAGGACGGACAACGCCTCGGCGAGGGTGGAACCTTCGGTCAGGTCCAGCAGCAGCGGTCGGCCATCCCTGGTCAACTCGGCGAGCCGGAC
>JAWWOY010000109.1:0-7478 GCA_033851195.1 Kribbellaceae bacterium
GACGTGCTGGCCTACTTCAAGGCGATGCGGTCCAGTGGGGAGATCGACCGCAAGGACCGGTCCGCCCGGTTCTGGGACGACCGTTCCGGGGCGAGTGTCGATGCGCGCGGTGGGTGGCTGGACGCCAGCGGTGACACCAGCAAGTTCCTTTCCCATCTCACCTACACCTCGACCATGAGTCCACAGCAGATCCCGCTGTGCGCCTGGGCGATGCTCGCCGCCCGCGACGAGCTCGTCGCGCACCGCCCGGCCCTCGTACCGGTTCTGGGCGCGCGCCTGCGCGACGAGGCGCTGTGGGGGGCGGACTTCCTGACCCGCTTCCGCTCCCCGGAGGGCTACTTCTACACGGGCATCTTCGACGCCCTCACCAAGCGGCTCGACGAGCGCGTGATCACCGCGCCGCTCCAGAACTCCGTCCGGACCAGCCGCTACCAGGCCGCGTACCGGCAGGGCGGCGGGCTGGCGATCGCCGCGCTGGCCCGCGCCTCCACCGTCGGCGACGACGGTGACCACACCCGCGCCGAGTACCTCGCCGCAGCTCACGACGGCTTCGCTCATCTGGAGGAGCACAACCTCGCCTACCTCTTCGACGGCGCGGAGTCGATCATCGACGACTACACCGCGCTGCTGGCCGCCACCGAACTCACGGCGGCCGCGACCCACCACGAGTCCCGCGGGGCCGCGCGGGAGGCGGCACGTCGACGAGCCGGGTCGCTGGCCGAGCGGTACTCCCGGCCCGGCGACGGACCGGGATGGTTCCGCGCCGACGAGCTCGGTCGGCCGTTCTTCCACGCCGCCGAGCCCGGTTTGCCGGTGCTTGCGCTGCTGAGGTTCGCCGACGTCCTGGCCGATGCTCCCGAGGCGAAGACCGCGCGCGAAACGGCGGTCACGGCAATGCTCGACATCCTGGACCGTACGGCGTCCGTCCCGAATCCGTTCGGCTATCCGCGCGGACTCGTCCAGCCGCTCGACGAAGCCCCGCGCGAGGCGTTCTTCTTCCCGCATGCCAACGAGACAGGATACTGGTGGCAGGGCGAGAACGCGGCCATCGCCTCGCTGTCGGCCGCCGCCAGCACCTGCGCACGGCTGGACGGACTCGCCGGCGACGTCCGCGCCCGGCTGAGGACTTTCGCCGACAACCAGCTGGCCTGGATCGTCGGCCGCAACCCCTTCGACAGCTCCATGCTGCAGGGCCGCGGCCGCAACAACGCCGACTACTCCTCCGACTTCCCCAACCTGCCCGGCGGAATCGTCAACGGCATCACCTCCGCGTGGGCCGACGAGGACGACATCGCCTTCATCCCACCCGACGCCCCCGAGGGTGAGGCCTGGCGCTGGGCCGAGCAGTGGATCCCGCACACGGGCTGGTTCCTACTTGCCGTCGCCGCCGCCCCCTGATCCGCACGACCTCCTCCGGGAAGGAAGCGTTCACTGTGGCGGGTACCGAAGGGTCCCGTCAGGTCCAGTCGTCGCCTTCCTCCAGCCGGAGCCGCAGCAACTGCTCGAGGGGCCTGGATTCGCCGTCGCGCGCGCCGACGCCGACTGTGAGCGGCGGGTCGGACGGCGAAATCCGTACGCCCAGCAGCCGCGCCCTCAGGCTGGCCGGGGTGCCAAGAATGTAGAAGTTGCCATCCGCGTCCGCACCGAGTGACCGGTTACGGCGGAGATACCAACCGTTGACGCCGGTCCGATAGCTCACGCCTGATCCCACAACCCATGCCCGTAGCGGCCGCGGCTGGATGCCCTGTGCCCTCATCTTGCGCACGAATTCGGCCAACTGCGCGCGGGCTTGCTCGGTCTCGGCGGCCTTACGGCGTTCGAGGGCAGCAGCGTGGACGGCGGACGCCTCCCGCCGTCTGTCGCGCCAGCTCGGCTGATCATCCACCCTGTCACCCTAGATCGCGTGACCACGGCACCTCATTCGAGGGCTTCAAACGGATCAGCGGCCGATCCTGCATCAGGCCACGCATCACTCGAACCCTCACATGTTCGTGGCGCCGACTCTGATGGCCTCGCGGATACGGGAGTAGGTGCCGCAGCGGCAGATATTGCGCAGCTCGTCGAGGTCCGCGTCGGCGATCTCGTGGCCCGCCGCCCGGGCCTGCTTGACCTTGGCCACGGCTGCCATGATCTGGCCGGGCTGGCAGTATCCGCACTGGGAGACGTCATAGTCCAGCCAGGCCTGCTGCATCGGGTGCAGGTCCTTGCCGACGGTCGCCGGCAGGCCCTCGATGGTGGTGATCTCATCGGTCGGCTGGATGTCTTTGACCTGCACCGAGCACGGGTTGAAAGCCTTGCCGTTGATGTGAGAGGTGCACGACTTGCAGACCTCCAGCGCGCACCCGTATTTCGGGCCGGTGACGCCGAGCAGGTCGCGGAGAACCCACAGCAGCCGGACGTTGTCCTCGGCCTCGACGCTGATCTGCTTGCCGTTGAGCTTGAAACTGTGCGTGGGCATGGATTCCTCAGAAGGTGTGGTCGAGACCGTCGGTCGGTGACTGCGGAGTGGACGGCTCCAGCGGCAATGGTTCGAAGCCGAGCGTGCCGTGGTTGATCGGGAAGTACGTCGGCATGGTGCCGGTGGCGCGGGCATAGGCACACGCGACCGCGGCGAAGGCCGGGGCCACCGCCAACTCACCGGCGCCGCTGGGACTGTCACTGGTGTTGGGCATGATGATCACCTGTACGTCCGGTGGCGTGTTCCACTCGCGGGTGTAGAAGTAGTTGTCCCAGCTACCTTCCAGGGGAATGCCGTTCTTAATGTGCAGGCTCGAGGTCAGCGCCAAGGCAATCGCGTCCTGCAGACCGCCGATCATCTGCGCTTCCAACCCGCGGGGGTTGATGCAGAACCCTGGATCGATCACGATCAGTGCCTTGGTCACCCTCGGGCCGGTCACGCCGTCCCGCACGGGCCGGTTCACCGTTTCGGGCCGGCAGTCGATCTCGACCAGCGCCGCGACCGCGCCGCGGTACTCCGCATGCAGCCCGACGCCCTGCGCCATGCCGTTCGGCATCGTCTTGCCCCATTGGCCGACCTCGGCCGCCTTGTTCAGCACCGCCAGCAATCGCTGATCCTTGAGGAGGTTGCGGCGGAACCGCACCGGGTCCTGGCCCATCTTCGCGGCGAGCCGGTCGACCACAAGCTCCTCGGCACACACCACGTTCGGCGAGTAGATGTTGCGCATGCTGCCGGTGTTGAACTTCAGCGGGATCTCGTTGAGCAACTGCGTAGTGACGCCGAAGTTGTACGGCGAGGACTGGCTGAGCTCGAAGATCGTCTCGGCGAACGAGAGGTTGCCGCCGACCGGCAGGTGCGCGGCGGTCGAGGTGATCATTTCGCCGAGTCCGTGACCGAAGTCGGTCTGCACACTGGTGTGCCGCTGCTCGTAGCTGAGCACGTTGCCGGCCAGGTAGTTCACTCGCACGCGCGACGTGCACATCGGGTGGATGCGCCCCTGGCGGAAGTTGTCTGTGCGCGACCAGGACAGCTTCACCGGCTTGCCCATCTTCTGGGAGATCTCCGCTGCCTCGGCTGCCACGTCATGGAACAGGTGCCGGCCGAACGAGCCACCACCCTGGATGACGTGCACCTTCACCGCGTCGATCGGCAGGCCGAGCCGTTTGGCGATGTCCTCCTGGGCGACGATCGGCACCTTGAGGCTGGACCAGATCTCCGCGCTGTCCGGGCGCACGTCGGCAATCGCACAGTCCGGTTCGAGCGGGCTGTTGCTGGCGAAGGCGAAGACGAATTCGGCGTCGATCGTGTTCGACAGCAGCGGCGGCACGGTCATCGGCAGCTGGGCCGCGCGCAGCTTCGCCAGCACGGTGGCATCGGACTCGCGGTCCACCGGGCCGGGGCCCCAAGTCGCGTCGACCACTTGGATGGCGTCGATGCACTGGCCGAACGTCTCGCCCCGGATCGCTACACCGTGGGTGATGGCTACGACGTCGGTGATGCCCGGCATCGCGCGCACGGCGGCGAGATTATTGACCGACACCACCGTGCCGTTGATCGTCGGCGGCCGGGCCACCATGGTCGGCTTGGCGTTCGGGATCCGCATGTCCGTCCCGAACTGCTTGCGGCCGGTGACGATGTCGAGAGCGTCGACGCGGTTGTGCGGGCGTCCAAGGATGGTGAACTGGGACTTGGGCTTGAGCTGGGCGGACACCTTGATCGTCGCGGAGCTGGCGGCTGCCCGGGCCAATGACCCGTAAGTCGCGGTCCGGCCGTCCGGGCCACTGACCACACCATCGCGAGTTGTCAACTGGCCGGCCGCCACTCCCCATTGGGCGGCGGCCGTCTCCACCAGGCGTTGCCGAGCGATCGCGGCGGCCGCGCGTACCGGGATGTACATGCTGCGCATCGAGTTCGAGCCGCCGGTCAACTGATTCATCAGCAACTCCGGCCGCGCGTCGGCGAGGCCGATGGTGATCTTGTTCATCGGCAGGTCCAGCTCCTCGGCGACCATCATCGCGATCGCCGTGGTCACGCCCTGGCCGACCTCGGCCCTGGGTACCGCGAAGAACGCGGTGCCGTCGGTGTTCAGCTCGACCGAGATCAGGCCGGACGTCGGTGCAGCGGCGAGGTTCTGCAGATCCCCGAGGTCGAAGATCTCCTCCGGCTGGGGCAGCGTGGGAACCGAGGCATCCGCCGGCCGCGGGTCGGCCGAGCCGGCGATCCAGCTCACGCCGACCGCCAGGGTGGGCGCGGCGAGCAGATACCCGAGGACGCGACGGCGTCCCACCCGGCCGCGTTCGTCGGCGGGGGGCTCGGTGGGATGGTGCGGCGAACGACGGTGTTCGGCCATGAAGATTCCTCCGTGTTCGACCAATGCTGGAAACGCAGTCTGGCACCGCGGACGGCGTGGCGGCATGGCCAGGACGCCTACGTTTGGCTCAGCCAGACTGTGCACAACGCACAGTCGGAGGTATCAGCGGCTCTGAGGCGGAAACAGCCGGATCGCACGCAGCGCGAGGCCGAGCTCCAGATGGAAGGCGGCGTCGGTCAGGTTGCGGCCGGTGATCTGTTGGATCCGGTGGAGCCGATTGATCACCGTGTTGCGGTGGCAGTGCGCCAACTCGGCTGTGCGCCGGACGGAACCGGCCGCGGTCACCCATCTGTCGAGGGTGTCGAGCAGTAGTTCGCGTTCGGCTGCGGGTACCTTCATGAGCGGCACCAGCCACGTCTGGACGAGTTGCTCGGCCAGCTCCGGAGCACTGAGCAGCAATGCCTCTGGAAGCCGTTCCGTCAGCGACGCCACCCCGACCTGACCAGTCGACAGTGTTCGCCGAGCCAGCGTCGCCTGACGGTACGCAACGTCCACATTGGCAAGTCCGGATACGACACCTGACATGCCTGCGGGCGCTTCCAGGGTGTCGCGCAGCAGTCCTAGTACCGCGTCCAGCGATTCGGCGCCCAGGGCAAGCAACCCGATGACCGCGCCGGCACGCGTCTGCCAGGCCGAGCCGACTCGGACGATGGCCATCCGTCGTTCGAGCGAAGCGGCCATACGGTCATCGTCAGTCAGGATGTCGATCGCCACCACCGCGTAGGGACCGTTCACCGGGACGTCAAGGACTGTCGCCGCCTCGTGAACGAAGGCTGGGTCCTTCGCGTGGCCATGGAGCAGCACTTCCCACAGCGTCGCCCTGCGCTGCTTGTCGGCGCGGACGAGTTGGCGTTCCGTGTTGTGATAAGCGACCGCGACCTGCGAGGACGTGGTGTCGACGACCTCCCAGACCTTGCTCGCTACCTCCAGCAGAGCGTCGGTGTCGACCACGCCCTGAGCGTCGGCCTCGTCGATCAGCGCCTCCCACACCAACCGCCCGCCGAGGCGGAACGAGCGGAGCACGTCATCCAGGGGCATCCGCTGCTCGGCCCGGCGCCGCCCCGTCTCGTGCGCGGCGTCGAAGTAATCTTCAGTGGCGGACCCGTCCGGGCGGTGATCCGCGCCGGCGATCATCTGCACGACCCGGGCGATGTTGTCGTGACAGGACTGCCATAGATCATCCGCCGGAACCGAGTTCACTGCCCGGTAGGCGAGGTTCTGCTCGTGGATGGTCCGGACCAGCGCGTCGGTCACCGCAGGTAGTTGAAGCAGCACGCTCCCGGCCAATGACTCCGCGGTCTGCGGAGTCACAGGCCGCGCTGCGTCCTGGCTTGCCACCTCAGTCATGGTTGGCACAGCATCGCACACCGTTCTCACGCCCCACAGTCCTTGCGATGCTCGCGAAGGCCCGGGGTGCTCGTCTGGCAGTGCTCGGCCTCGAACCCGATCGCTTACGAAACCTCGCCGACGAACTCGGGCCCACCGCGTCCTGGCGGGAGGCCCACGTTCGCGGCGGGTCGGACGGCGATATCCGCCCGCCCAGGAGCCGGGCCTTCAGGCTGGCGGGGACGCCAAGGATGTAGTGGCTACCGTCGGCGTTCGCACCGAGCGAGCGGTTGCGGCGGAGATACCAACCGGTGATGTCGGTCCGATAGCTCACCCCCGATCCCACCACCGTCGCCCGCAGCGGCCGAGGCTCAACACCCCGCGCCTTCATCCTCCGGACGAACCCAGCCAACTGCGCGCGAGCCTGCGCAGTCTCGGCGGCCTGGCGGCTGGTTAGGACTGGTTCAAGGCGGTGGGCAGGGGTGCCGCGTGGACGATCTGGAGCCAGCTCACGGCGCGGGTGAGGACGACGTACAACCGCTGAAGCCCACGCGGTTCAGCAGCCACGATCCGTGCCGGTTCAGCCACCACCACTGCATCGAACTCCAGGCCCTTCGCGAGCGTCGCCGGAACGCAGACCAGCCGCGCCGTGTCCATCGTGTCCTCGGCCGCGCCGAGGAGCGCCGGCTGAAGACCGGCAGCAGCGAGCGCGTCCCGCAGGTGTGAGATCTGCTCGTCGGCCGCGATCAGTGCGACCGACCCTTCGCCGGCGAGGGCGGTCCTGCAGGCAGCGACGACCGCGTCCGGGAAGGAGTGCTCGTCGGTCTGGACGATGGTCAGCGCATCGGCGACCGTCCGAACACCGCGCGGCACGCCGAGCGTGGGTGCGATCTGTGGCAGTAACTTCGCCGCGAAGTCGATGATCTGTTCCGGCACGCGGAAACCCCGATCGAGCTCGGCCACAACGGCGTCCGCCTTCTCGAGATGGTCGAGTACCCGATCCCATGAGCCAGCGGCCCACGGAGTCGTTGCCTGGGCGAGGTCGCCGAGGACCGTTGCCGAACCGGTGCGACAACGCCGGCCCAGAGCGCGCAACTGCATGGCCGACAGGTCTTGCGCCTCGTCCAGAACGAGATGGCCGAGTGAGCCGGTACGGCGTTCGATCAGATCGTCGAGCTCGTCGAGCAACACAGTGTCGGCGCCCGACCACTTCGCCGACTTCCATGAGCGGGGAGGCGTGCGCCACAGCAGCGCGGTGCGTTCGTCCGCCGTGAGCTCATCGCCGGCCGACTGCGCCAGGAAGTCGGCATCGGAGAGCAGCCG
>JAWWOY010000148.1:0-19726 GCA_033851195.1 Kribbellaceae bacterium
AGGCACGAACCGTGTTGGAGGAGGCGCTGGGTCGCGCCGACGTCGACCGGGTGGAATTCGCCTGCGGGGGCGGCCGAGGTCGCACCGGGACCGCCCTTGCCTGCCTGGCTGTCCTGGACGGCGTTCCCGCCGAGGACGCAGTGGAGTTCGTGCGGCAGAACTACGACCACCGGGCCGTCGAGACCCCTTGGCAGAAGCGCTACGTGCGCCGCTTCGCCGACTGATCCGTACGACGGGTCAGCGCAGGTGGTTCTGCCGGACGCGACAATTGCGAGGCGCGCCCAGGACACCGTTGACCTCGACGACCTGGACGAAGACGGCGACCCGAAGGACCTCAACCAAGCCTTCTGTCGCTGCGGGGAAGTATGCGGGCGTAGCGCTATGTCGTGTCGGTGCTGGTCAGGCGGACTGCTAAATCCGTTGCGACAAGAACCTGATGCTCTGCCAGATTCGTACAGATTTATCCCGGCTTCCGGAGGCGAGGGAGCGATCGCGGTAGCCCGAACGATGGGAGCACGCTGTTTTCGAAGCGGGTCATGGCGCAGATCCGGTCGCCTGCGAGGGTGAGGACGAACAGGCCGGTCCCGTGACGGATGCCGGTAGGAGCGCGCAGGTAGGATCCGAACGCCAGCTGACCGTTGGCTCGCGTCCGCACAAGGTCGAACCTCCGGCCCGCGTCGAACATGCTGGCGCAGAAGCGGGCCACGACGTCTCGGCCCTCGTATTCGAGGGGCAGTGGTGGCATGGACATGAAGACGTCGTCGGTCAGAAGGGCCACCAGCGCGTCGATGTCGGCGGACTTGTACGCGCTGACGAACTTCGCCACGATCGCATCCTCGGCGGACGAGTCGGCGGCGGGCGGCGGTTCGCGGTCGGCGACCGTCAACCGTCGGCGCTGCAGGCCGGCGCGCGCCCGTTTGAGGGCGCTCTTGACCGATTCGACGGTCGTGTCGAGCATGTCGGCCACCTCGTTGGCGTGGAATCCGAGGACGTCGCGCAAGATGAGGACCGCGAGCTGGCGAGGCGGCAGGACCTGCAGCGCGGTCACGAAGGCCAGAGAGATGGATTCGGACTGCTCGTAGCGGGCCTCCGGGCCGAGCGGCAGATTGATCGCACCGTCGAGGAGGGCGTCGGGATATGGCTCGAGCCATACGACTTCGCCGAGCCGGGTCGGCTCGGGCGGTTCAACCCCGGGGATGTCCCACTCCTTGGCCGGGCGTCGGCTGGCCGAGCGAAGCGCGTCGAGGCACCGGTTGGTGGCGATCCGGTAGAGCCAGGTGCGGAGCGAGGCGCGACCGTCGAACCCTCCGAGACCCCGCCAGGCGGCCAACAAGGTGTTCTGGAGGGCATCCTCGGCGTCCTGGAACGATCCGAGCATCCGGTAGCAGTGCACCTGTAGCTCGCGGCGGTGCGGCTCGGTCAGCGCTCGGAACGCCTCGCCGTCCCCAGCCCGCGCCCTGCTGATCAGGTCGGCTCTCACCAACTCCACTCTCGCCACCTCTCTCCTGCACCTTGTCGCGCTTCCATCCTGTATGGACGCCGGCCGAGGGGCGAAAGGGGCGGTTGATGAGCGCCCCCTTTCCCGACGTCGCGGCGTCTAAATCAGTGGTAGCCGACAACACCAACATAGGAGAACCGACATGGGAAAGATCGTCGTCAGCGAGAACGTCTCGCTCGATGGGGTCATCCAGGACCCGACCGGTGATGAGGGCTTCAGGTTCGGCGGCTGGTTCGACCCAACCACGGCGGAGGACCGCGAAGCGTGGGCCAAGGTCGAGTTCGAGGAGGCGCTGGCCACCGAGGCGCTGCTGCTGGGTCGACGGACCTACGAGTATTTCGCCACGCGGTGGTCGTCCCGGAGTGGCGAGTGGGCGGACAGGTTGAGAAGCCTGCCCAAGTACGTCGTGTCCTCGACCCTCGAAGATCTCGATTGGAACAACTCGACGGTCCTCAAGGGCGACGTGGTGAACGAGATCTCGAAGCTGAAGCAAAAGGTAAACGGGGACATCGTCGTCTACGCCAGCGGCCGGCTCGTGCACACACTCATAGAGCACGACCTCGTCGACGAGCTGCGGCTGATGACCCACCCGTTCGTGCTCGGGGCCGGCGAGCGCCTCTTCGGCGAGACCATCGACCAGAAACCCATGCGCCTCGTCGACACCCGCACCGTCGGTAACGGCCTCGTCCTCCTCACCTACCAGCCCGTCCGAGACGCCTAGGCCCTAGCAACCGCTGCGTCGACTTCGGCCGGCGAGCAATCACGCAGCTCACGTGGACACACGCCGACATCAACACCACTTCGAGAGGGCATCGCCAATGACCATGACCCAAAGACAGCGCTGGGTGCTCGCGCTGACATCGACGGCATCGCTGATGATATTGCTGGATGCACTGGTCGTCACCACTGCCCTACACGCGATCGCGCTGGATCTACATGCCTCCATTGCCGATCTGGAATGGACCGTGAACGCTTACACTCTGCCGTTTGCCGTGCTGCTCATGGCCGGCGCGGCCCTGGGCGAACGATATGGCCGCAGGCGAGTCCTGGTGGGTGGACTGGCCCTGTTCGGGATCGCCTCCGCGGGTTGTGCGCTGGCACCGAGCCTCGGCTGGCTCATCGCGACCCGCGCGATCCAGGGCGTCGGTGCCGCCGCGGTGGCACCGGCAGCTTTGTCCGTGCTGTCGGTGGCGTTCGGACCCGAACAGCGGTCGCGAGTGTTGGGATTGTTCGCATCGATTACCGGACTGGCCACGCTCGGGGGGCCGCTCGTCGGCGGAGCGATTGTGCAGAACCTGACATGGCAGTGGATCTTCTGGATCAACGTACCTATCGCCGCGGTGCTGATCCCCTTGGTTCTGGTGCGGCTCGAGAAGAACGCAGGTTCCCCGCGGGGTGTGGACTATGTCGGGATCGGGTTGGTGAGCGCGGCAGCATTCGGACTTGTTTGGGGTTTGATCAGGGGAAATGAATCCGGTTGGGCTAGCGCCGAGGTTGTCGCGGCGCTGTCCGGCGGCGCGATCGCGCTCATCGTATTCGTCGGCTGGGAGTTGCGTGCCGACGCCCCGCTGATACCGATGCGTTTCTTCGCCTCGCGCGCCTTCTCCGCCGGCAATACTGCCGGGTTCCTCTTGTTCGCATCCACCTTCGGCGGTGCGTTCTTCTTTGCCCAGTTTCTACAGGTCGTACTGCGGCAGGGTCCGATGGCCACAGGATTGTTGCTGGCACCGTGGACAGGGGCGCTCTTCGTGGTCGCGCCGGTCGCGGGTAAACAGGTAAATAGAATCGGCGCGCGGCCGCTGGTGGTGGCCGGGCTGCTGCTGCAGGCGGTCGGATTCGGGTGGATCGCGCTGATCGCCGAGCCTGGGTTGACCTATCCGCCACTGATTCTCCCGTTCGTGATCTCCGGAGTCGGCATCGCGATGACGATCCCGTCGGCGCAGAGCGCTGTCATCGGGGCGGTACCGATGGCGGCGATCGGTGCTGCTTCGGGTACGTTCAACACGGTCCGCCAGCTAGGCGGCGCCTTCGGGATCGCGATCACTACAGCGGTTTTCACGACCCGGGGCGGACTCGGCTCCGTGAAGACATTCAGCGACGGCTTCGGGTCTGCCATCGCAACAGCGGCGGCACTGGCCTTCGCCGGAGCGGTCATCGGACTTCTCCTGCCCCCGCGCGCGGCGCGAACCACCGGCCGCACAGTGGCTGTGCCCGTCGCCCAGCAGGTATCCGCCCGGTAGGCGATGACCGAGCCGGCCCAGCAGGACATCGCCAAGGACCGACCGGTCACCTTCGACGAGGTTTCCGCTGCCTTGAGCAATTGGTACGGCGAGGACGTGGTGCTGACCGAACTCCGATGGGGCTCGCGTTTCACCGACGCGGACGAGCGACAACGTGGATTGGTTGATCAGAGGTCGAGGGACTTCTCCAAGGCATCGGCGGCGAGGGCCGCGCCGTTCTCGAAGGCAAGCCGGACACCCAGTTCGGCCGCCCGGCGGCGTGGCCCGGTCGCGAGCAGCGGTTGGATGGCGCTCGTCAGGGTCTGCTCACTGAGCTCGGTGAACGGCAGCGTGGTGCCGACCCCCAAGCGCTGAAGCTGCGCGCCCCAGAAAGGTTGGTAGGCGAAGGCCGGGCACACCACGGTGGGCAGGCCGGCCTTGAGACAGGTTGCCGTGGTCCCGGCGCCGCCGTGGTGGACAGCGACCTGGCAGCGAGGCAGGACCGCGTCGTGGTCGAGTGCGCCGGCCACCAGCAGCCGGCCGCCGGTCGTCGTACCGGGCTCGACGTCCTTCCAGCCGGCGCTGACCAGGGCGCGCACTCCCAGCGTGCGGCTGACGTTCTCGATCACGGACAACATCGCATCGCCGTCCAGCACCGGCATGCCGCCGAAGCCGAAGTAGACCGGTGGTTCGCCGTCATCGAGCCACTCGTCCAGCGCCGGGTCGACCGCGTCCTCGCCGAGCAGGCCGCGTTGGCCGGGCGTGAGGCCGAGGAATCCGGTCAGCGGCCGTCGAGGCTCCCAATCGGCCAACTCCGGTACGACGAACCGGCTGTAGGCCTGGATCTCCGTCGTACCGGCCCGGGCCAGTCGGGCCGGTGTGGAGTCGTCGGTCTCGGGCAGGCCGACCCTGGCCCGGAGCGCGTTCACGTACGGGCCGATCGCCTTCCAGCCGGCCTTCTCGACCTGGACATGTGTCTCCAGGTTGCGCTCCGCCGACATAACCTCGGTCGAGACGAGCAAATGCGGGAAGGCGCTGTTGCTGCGAATCGGGGCGTGGTGCAAGCAGATGAGCGGGGTGCCGTTCGCCTCCGCGATGACTGCGACCTCCGCCTCGGTGGCGCGGCTGGACACGATCACGTCCGCGTCGGCCGCGAGCGCGATGAGGTCGGTCTGCAACTGGTCGGCGATGCTGTTCTTGTAGTCGACCAGCCATTTCACGTAGGCCTGGTAATCCCCTGCGGCCAGCCGGCGGCGGCTGTCCTCAGACGCCAGGGACTCCCGGGCGCTGATCCGCATGTCCACCGTGCCCAGCCCGAAGGCCTCGCCGACCCAGACCAGGTCCGAGGACAGGCCGAGCATCACCTGATGGCCGCGCGCGGACAGTTCCGCTCCGAAGACACCCATCGGCTGCGCGTCGCCTCTGCTGCCGATTCCGAACATCAATACTCGCATCAGCGCATCCCCCACGCCCGGTACACCAGTGACGCTGGTGCACGATTCGCTGATGCTACGGCCTCGGAGTGACCGGCGTCTCGGTCTTGACCTAAGTGGTCGGAGCCGGAAGTTCGTCGGGGTCGACGAGCTTCCGGCTCCGACCACTAAGTGACCTTGCGCCGGGTCGGGCGTTAGAGTTACTGACCGGAAACATCTGACAAGTCGCCGGGACCGACCGGCGGGCTCGGAGTGATCGACGTGGCACTGGGTAGGACGTCCCCGCGGGACCTCCCGCTGTTCGCTGACCTGTCCGGCCGGGAGATCAAGGACATCTTCCGGGCCGGCGAAGAGGTGTCCGTTCCGGCCGGCTGGTCGCTGATCCTGGAACAAACGCCGCCCGACGCGGCGTACTTGATCCTCAGCGGTACGGCGGCGGTGCGGGTGAAGGGCGAGGAGATCGCCGAACTCGGCCCCGGTGAGATCGCCGGCGAGGTCGGGGTCCGGCAGAACCGGTTGCGGACGGCAACAGTCACGGCGAAGAGCCGGCTGCAGTTGCTGCACTTCACCCGGGAGAAGTTCGACGACCTGACGAACCGGCTGCCCGCGTTCCGCAAGGCCATCGACGAGACCATCGCCGAGCGGCGCGGTGACCAGTCCAGCTCCTGAGCCCGATCTCGCTGCGCTGCAACGGGAGTTCGAGCAAGCACTGCTCGGCGGCGAGCGGAAGTTCACCCGGGCCCAGGTCTCCGAGCGGGCCGGCATCTCGATCGAGCGGGCCGAGCGGATGTGGCACGCGCTCGGCTTCGCGACCGTACCGGACGGCGAGATCGCCTTCACCGACGGCGATGTGGAGGCGCTCCGGCTGGTTGCGGCACTGGAGGACGACGGGTTCATCGACCCGGCGGTGGAGTCCTCGCTGGCGCGCAAGCTTGGCCAGACCCTGTCCCGGCTGGCGTCCTGGCAGTCCGCGATGTTCCTGGAGCTGCTCGGCAGGTCGAAGCTGTCCGCCGACGAAGCGATCGAGTGCGCCGGATTGTTGCTACCGGCAATGGAACGGCTGCAGGCCTACGTCTGGCAACGGCATCTGGCGGCAGCTGCGGGCCGGGCCATGGCCGGGTCCGATGAGCTGGCCCGTGGGGTCCGGGTGGTCGGTTTCGCCGACATCGTCAACTACACCCGGTTGACCCGTCGGTTGACCGAGACCGAACTCGGTCAGCTGATCGAGCGGTTCGAGGGACAGGCCGCGGATGTGATTGCGATGAACGGCGGCCGGGTGATCAAGTCGATCGGCGACGAGGTGCTCTTCGTCGCCGACACCCCGGCCCAGGGTGCGGCGATCGCGCTCGCCCTGCAGGACAAGGTGGCCGAGGTGGAGGATCTGCCGGAGCTGCGCATCGGCCTCGCTTATGGCAGCGTCCTGATCCGCCTCGGCGACGTGTACGGCGAGGTGGTGAACCTGGCGTCCCGCCTTACCTCGGAGGCGAAACCGGGACGCGTACTGTCCGATCGCGAACTGGCCGCCGCCCTCGACGGCCATCCGGAGTACCGGCTGCGCAAGCTGCGGCGGGTGTCGGTCCGCGGCTACTCCCACCTCACCCCGTACGCCGTCCAGCGGGCGTCGGCTCCTCGCTAGGGTCCGACTCAGGACACTAACTATCCGGTCGCTGCCGCGGGCTGCCGGTGGCCACGGTGACGTCGGCGGCATCCTGCAGGAGCGTACTGACAAACGAGTAGTCCCGGTCTGCGCCTGGACCCTGCATGCAGAAGCCATACAGCTCGTGCACCAGATTCGCCAGCGGCATCGGCACGCCGGACTGGCGGGCCAGGTCGCGCGCCAGTCCGGCGTCCTTGTACATCAGACGCAGGGCGAATCCCGGCTCGTAGACGTCGCGCAGCAGGTTGCGCGGGACCCAGGTGTCCAGCACGGTGCTGCCGCCCGACGAGGCGAGCACGATTTCCCGCAGCTGTGCTGGGTCGAGCCCGGCCTTCGCGCCCAGGGTGAGCGCCTCGGCGTTGGCGACCATGATCGTTGCGGTGAGGATGTTGTTGCATAGCTTGGCGACCTGGCTGGTGCCGAGTGGGCCGGTGCGGAAGACCTGCCGGCCGAGAGCGTCCAGCAGGCCGGTCACCTGGTCGATGTCCCTGTCGGTGCCGCTGACCATGATGGTGAGCGTGCCGTCGGCCGCGCGGCCCGGGCCGCCGCTGACCGGCGCGTCCACCAGCCGGATACCCGACGCGGCGAGCCGCTGGGCCAGCGCGGTGACGCCGTCCGGCGACACGGTGCTCATGTTCAGCAGGGTGAGACCCTCGTGGCCGCCCTCCACCAGCCCACCCGGGCCCTCGGAGAGTTCGAGAAGCTCCGGCAGGTCGGGCACGAGCGCGATGACGACGTCGGTGTCGCGGGCGGCCGCCGCCACGCTGCCGACGATCTTCGCGCCTTCGGCCGCCAGCGCCTCCGCCGCCTCGCGCCGTCGGTGCGGAACCACGGTGACGTCAAAGCCCGCGCCGAGCAGGATTCGGGCCATCGGCGCACCCATGGCGCCGAGTCCGACGACAGCGACGGAACGAGGGGCAGTGGTGGACGCCGGCATGACGTGCGGCCCTTCTCTTGGGGACAGGTGGGGTCAATCGGTGGACGGGGAAGCGGTGCGGCCGGCCAGCAGATCCGACAGTCGGGGGGCGGTGATCGGCAGGTCTTCTACGACCAGGCCGAACGGCGCGATCGCGTCGTTGACCGCGGCGGTCACCGCGGCGATCGAGCCCATCACCCCGCCCTCGCTCATGCCCTTCATGCCGCCCGGAGTACGTGAGTTGGGGGTGCCGCAGTGCAGCACCTCGACCCGCGGCGCCTCCTGTGCCGAGGGCAGCACATAGTCGCGGAACGTCGACGTGAGGTTGTTGCCCTCGGCATCGTAGGACACACCCTCGTACAGCACGCCGCCCGCGCCGAGCATGACCGCGCCGTGGAGCTGTCCCTCGACCACCTTCGGGTTGATCAGGGTGCCGGCGTCCTCCGCGACCAGGTAGCGCTCGATGTGCACCTGGCCGGTGACGGGGTCGACGACGACCTCACACAGGTGGGCGGCGTTGGAGTAGGTCATCGGAGGCGGGTCATACGCCAGGTGCGCGACCAGCCCCGGCTCCAATCCCTTGGGCAGGGACAGCGGGTCGAGGTAGGCGGTACGAGCGATGTCGGCGAGCCGGACGCCCGTGCCGACGTAATCGTCGTCCTTGGCCCGCACGATCTCGCCGTCGCGGATGTCGAGTCCGGACTCGTCCGCGGCGCCGCTTCCGGGGGTGGCGCCGGAGGTACCGAGCCGTTCCCGGGCGATGGCCAGCACCTTGTCCTTCAGGCGCTGCGCCGCGAGCAGTGCGACGCCACCGCCGGCCGTGCCGCTGCGGGCGCCGCGGGTGCCCATCCCGTACGGAGCGACCTCGGTGTCGCCCAGCCGTACGGCCACGTCCTCGGGCCGTACGCCCAGCCCTGCCGCGACCGCCTGCGCGATGGTTGTCTCGTGTCCCTGGCCGGCCGGGGCGATGCCCACCGAGGCCGCCACGGCACCGCTAGGGTCGATCCGGACCCAGGCCGACTCGTGCCCCGAACCTGGGATACCGGCCGCGCGGTAGAACGCCGACCCATAGGTCGTCGGCTCCACCAGGCAGGCGATCCCCAGGCCGCGGTAGATCCCGGCCTCGCGATCGGCACGCTGGCGACCGCGGAACTCGGCGTAGCCGTAGGCGTCGAGCGCGGTCCGGTAGGTCCGGTACGGGGTGATGTCCTCGTAGGTCTCGCCGACCGCGGTGAGATAGGGAAACTCGGACTCGCGGAGCATGTTGCGCTCGCGCACCTCGACCGGATCCAGGCCCAACTCCCGGGCGATCCCGTCGACGGTGCCCTCGGTGACCCAGGTGCAGATCGCCATCGGTGCCCGCATCGGAGCAGCCGGGATCTTGTTGGACAGCACCACGGTCATGTCGTACTCGTAGTCGGCCAACCGGTAGGCGCCCGGCAGCATCATCGCGACGACCCGCAGCATGTAGTTCGCGGGGAAGAACGCGTAGGCGCCGAAATCGCTGGTCAGACGGGCCCGCATGGCGAGGATCCGGCCGTCGGCGGTGACCGCGGTCTCCACCTCGGCGGAGTCCTCTCGGGCCGACAGGGCGGCAGTCAGGTTCTCGGTACGGTCCTCCCGCCAGCGCACCGGGCGGTCCAGGTGCCGGGCGAGGGCGGCCACCGCCAACTCCTCCCGGTGCACGATGAGCTTCTGCCCGAAGGACCCCCCGACATCCCGCACGATCACTCGCACCTGATGTTCGGCCAACCGCAGGCGGGCGGCCAGTTGCGTGCGGTAAGGATGCGGCACCTGCGTTCCGGTGTACATGGTCAGCTCGGCGCGGCCCGCGTCCCAGACCGCCGCGCAGCCCCGCGTCTCCATCGGCGCGTGGGTCATCCGCTGGTGGGAGAACCGGGTCCGGACCACCCGGTGTGCCCCGGCGAATGCGGTCGTGACATCCCCCGCGGAGAACTGCTCGCGGAATACGACGTTGGAGTCCACCGTCTCGTCCACCAGGGGCGCACGGCCCGCCAGGCTCGCCGCCAGGTCGAGCGCCGGCTGAAGCAGTTCGTACTCGACCTGGACCAGCGCCCCCGCGTCCTCGGCCGCGTACCGGCTGTCGGCCAGTACGACCGCGACCGGGTCGCCGACGAATCGTACTTTGGCGGTCGGCAGTGATTCGGTCTCCAAACCGACCAGGCCATCAATGGGCGGGGCGATCCGAAGTGGCACGGTCCAGGCGGCCAGATCGGCGCCGGTGAACACTCCGACGACGCCCTGGACTCCCAGAGCGGCCGAGGTGTTGATGGTGACGATGGATGCGTGGGCGTGCGGGCTGCGCACGAAGTGGGCGTGCAGCGCCCCGGGCAGCGCGATGTCGTCGACGAAGGTCGCGGTGCCGCTGAGTAGCCGCCGGTCCTCGCGCCGGGTGATCGCGGCACCCAGTTGCCCGGTCACTGCCGGGTCGGTTTCGGCCGGCCGGGCGGGTTCCCGTCCCGCGGCGCGGAGCGCAGCCGCGACGACGTTCTGATAGCCGGTGCACCGGCACAGGTTTCCGGACAGCGCGTGGCGCAGTTCCGCTTCGGTCGCGTCGGGGTGCTCGGCCAGATAGGCGGTCAGGGTGAGCAGGATCCCAGGTGTGCAGAAGCCGCACTGCAGGCCGTGCTCGGCGCGGAAGGCTTCTTGCAACGGGCTCAGCTCGTCCGGTCCGGCCAGTCCTTCAACGGTGGTGATGTCCTCCCCGTCGGCCTGAACGGCGAGCATCAGACACGAGCGGGCGGGCCGGCCGTCGATCAGCACGGTGCACGCCCCGCACACGCCATGTTCGCAGCCGACGTTGGTTCCGGTCAGACCGCAGCCGTCACGCAGCGCATCGGACAGCAGAGTGCGCGGTTCGACTTCGAGTCCGTACTTTCGGCCATTGACGTTGATCCCCACGCCGGTCACGACATCGCCTCCCGGGCGCGCTGGAGGGCGTCCGCCAGCACCCCATGGGTCAGGTGACGGATCAGCCGACGGCGATAGGCCGCACTCGCGTACAGGTCGGTCACAGGGTCGGCGCGCCCTACGAGGAGGTCGGCGACCGCGCCGAACCACTCCTGGTCAGGTCTCCGGCCGATCAGTTCACCGGCGGCGTCGCCCAGGGCGTAGGGCACGGGGGCGGCCCCGGTCACAGCGGCCCGCAGCGCCGACACCGTGCCGTCGACCGCCAGCCTCAGCGTGGCCGCTACGGTCACCAGCGGAAAGGCGTAGGCGCCCGGCCGGCTCACCTCCCGGAAACCCCATCCGTCCCGGCCGGTCATGCGGGGCAGCTCGATGGCGACGATCACCTCCTGCTCCCCGATCGCCCTCGGGTGCAGCAGTTCCCCGACGCCGACCGTGCGGGAGCTGTCCGGCGAGCGCAGCTGCGCCGAAGCGCCCAGCAGTACGCCGATGCCGGGCAGCTCGGCGGCCGGGTCGGCATTGGCGATGCTGCCACCAAGGGTGCCGCGGGTGCGCACCGCCGCGTGTCCGACGCGGGCCGCCGCGCACGACAGCACCGGGACCGCAGCACGCACTTCCGGACTGTCGGCGAGAGTCTGGTGGCGGGTGAGCGCACCCAGCACGACAGTGTCCGGCCGGACGTCGAGGCGTTGCAACCCGCCGATCCCGTTGATGTCGACGAGCCGCCGCGGGCTGCGCTTCCGCTCGTTCAGTTCAGGCAGCAGGCTCTGTCCACCGGCGAGGAGCACATCACCGTCGACCAGTGTGCCGAGCAGCTCGGCCAGGTGGCGCGGGCGCGTGTAGTCGAATGGTGCCGGTTTCATGCCGGGGCGCGGAAGGCGGTGCCCAGCTCGGTGATGCCGGCCATGCCCTCGCCGC
The DNA here is from genome assembly GCA_033851195.1 of Kribbellaceae bacterium. GTDB lineage: Bacteria > Actinomycetota > Actinomycetes > Propionibacteriales > Kribbellaceae > Kribbella. Next base: position 11,570 of record JAWWOY010000148.1, read on the forward strand.
CTTCGGCGACAGCGATGACCTCGAACTCCTCGATGATGTCGGGGCCGTGGCCGACGATCTCGGTGACCTTCGAGGGTGTCGTGGCCAGCGATGCCACGAACTCGCTTCGTGCCTGCTCCGTGGCCCACAGGTAGTTGCCGGCGAAGAATCCCCCGGGCTGCATGGTCCAGATTTTCTCGATCAGCCCGGGCCGACCGGTGAACCTCGGCTGCGACTCCTTGCCTACGTACTCCCGCAGCCGATCACTGACTTCCGACCCGGTGCCGGCCAGGGACCAGCGAGTCGTGAGTCCGAACATTTCCGACCTCCGTGCCCCGCGCACCGTGCCGATACTGAGGGCAGTGTGCGGTTCGTGCCTCATGGCGGTTGAGTTTTGTGTCGCGTCACTCGGACGCATTTTCTATGAGCATAGATCCCGCTTGAGTGGACCGGGCCCGGGGCCCCGCCCCGTGCGGGAGCGCGTCGGCCAAGGCATGGAAGCCCATGCCGCCCCCCTCGGAGGCATCACCGGTCACTGGCCGTCTCTGGCGGCCAACGTGGTGTCGATGAAGGCCTGGGTCGCGGCGGTGACGGGGCCACTCCGGTATATGAGCCACTGCGGAAGTGTTTCCGCGGGCGAGAACCGGTAGACCTCCGCACCGGCCCGCCTGGCGAGATCAGCCCAGCCGTCCGGCATCAGGCCGGCCCCGATTCCCTTGAGCACCATGGGCAGGACCACGCTCCGGTCACCGACCTCCGCCGCGATGGTCATATCGCCGACGGTGGCGGCGAGCCGGTCGAACAGGGCGCGGACCGCCGTCGCCGGCTTGGTCACCACGAACCGCATGCCGCGCAGCGCCTCGGGATTCACCGTGGGCCCGGTGTCCGCCATCGTGTTCGGTGGCACTACGAGCAGGAACTCTTCGTCTCGCAGGTGATGTGCGACCAGCCCCTGGCCGGTGGGGCGCTCGGCGCTGCCGGAGACCCCGACCTCGCAGCGGCCCTGGAGCACCATGGCGATCACTTCGGCCGCCGACAGGGCGGACGAGGTACTGACCGTGACACCCGGATGACGCTCGCGGAGTTCGGCGACAATGCTCGTCACGGGCTCCAGCGCCGAGGATGACGTCGCCGCGACATCCACCCTGCCCACCGTTCCATGGCCGATCGACCGCGCCGCGGCACGCAGGGCGTCGAGATCGCGGAGCACGAGCCTCGCCCTGTCGGCCAGCATCTCCCCGGCGTTGCTGAGCACGACGTTGCGGCCGACCCGGTGGAAGAGCGTGACCCCGAGGTCGCGTTCGAGTTTCTGGATCGCACGCGACAGCGACGGCTGGGCGACGCGCAGCGACCGTGCGGCGTGGGTGAAACCGCCCTGCTCCACGACAGCCACGAAGTACTCGAGCTGGCGGCGTTCCATGGAGTCCTCACGAACTGATCGATAGCGATAGGGATTGATAGCGATTGGCTATCTGAATGGTGTCATAGATGTCTTGGACGCAAAGTAGCAGCGGGTGTTTACTTCCTAAAAGATCGTTCTAGAACTGGTGGGACCTGCGTGAGGTGAGTCGAGCAACGCGCCCGGGGAAGCTGTCGCGCGTTCTTGGACAGCACTGAGAACGTGAACGGAAAGGACCAAGTTGTTCACCACCCGACCGACCCTGCAAGGCATCCACGGCATGGTGTCCTCCACCCACTGGCTCGCCTCCTCGACGGCCATGGCGGTACTGGAGGACGACGGCAACGCCTTCGACGCGGCGGTCGCCGCCGCTTTCGTGCTGCACGTCGTCGAACCGCACCTGAACGGACCCGGGGGCGAAGTGCCGATGATCCTGGCCCCGGCCGGCCATCGCCCCCAGGTCCTTTGCGGACAGGGCCCAGCGCCCGCCGGAGCGAGCATCGAGCACTACACCTCGCTCGGCCTGGACCTTGTCCCCGGCACCGGTCCGCTGGCAGCCGCCGTGCCCGGCGCTTTCGACGCCTGGATGCTGCTGCTGCGCGATCACGGAACCAAGCGGCTTTCCGACGTGCTGAAGTACGCCATCGGCTACGCCGAGCACGGGCACCCCGCCGTCGAGCGCATCGGGGCAGCCGTCGAAACGGTGCGGGAGCTCTTCGAAACCGAGTGGACAACGTCGGCCGAGCTCTATCTCCGCGACGGCAAATCGCCCGCCCCCGGCGCCCTGCTGCAGAATCCGGCGCTGGCCGGCACCTGGCGGCGGGTCATCGCGGAAGCCGAAGCGGCGGGCTCCGGCCGCGAGACCCAGATCGACGCGGCCCGCAGGGTGTGGCGCGAGGGCTTCGTCGCCGAGGCTGTCGCCGAGTTCGCGGCACGCCCCACCATGGACACATCCGGCGAGCGGCATGCCGGTACCCTCACCGGCGCGGACCTCGCCGCGTTCTCCGCGACCTACGAGGAGCCCGCCACCTACGACTGGAACGGCTGGACGGTGGCCAAGCCGGGTCTGTGGAGCCAGGGCCCGGTGTTCCTCCAGCAGCTCGCCCTGCTGCGCGGCACCGAGCTGGACTACGGCACGCCGGACTACGTGCACACCCTCATCGAGGGCATGAAACTCACGATGGCCGACCGTGAGGCCTGGTACGGCGACAGCGCGGACGTGGCGCTGGAGACGCTGCTCTCCGCCGAGTACAACGACACCCGGCGCGCCCTCATCGGAGAGCGGGCTTCATTTGAACTGCGGCCGGGCAGCCCCGGCGGCCGGGCCCCCCGACTGAGCAAGCGTGCCCGCCACGTCGCCGACAACGGCGCGGTGGACCTGCCGCCGGCCGCGGGCGCCGGTGAACCGACGGTGGCGAAGGTCCACTGGGGGCATCCGGCCGGAGAGCCGGCCGCCGACGCCGGTGAACTGACGGTGGAGAAGGACGGTTCCACCCGGGGGGACACCTGTCACCTGGACGTGGTCGACCGCTGGGGCAACATGATCGCGGCCACCCCGAGCGGCGGCTGGCTGCAATCCAACCCCACTGTGCCCGGCCTCGGCTTCCCGCTGGGCACCCGATTGCAGATGGCCTGGCTCGAGCCCGGACTGCCCAATTCCCTGGCCCCCGGGCGGCGCCCGCGCACCACGCTCACACCGTCCATGGCGCTCCGCGAAGGAGAGCCGGTCATGGCGTTCGGAACTCCGGGTGGTGATCAGCAGGACCAGTGGAGCGTACATTTCTTCCTCGCCGTCGCATTGCGGGAGAAAGTACGCGGCGGGCTTGACCTGCAAGGTGCGATCGACGCACCCAACTGGCACAACGACAGTTTTCCGAGTTCTTTCTATCCGCGCGTCATGAAGCCGGGAAGCGTCACCGTGGAATCGCGAATCGGCGATTTCGCCATTGCCGAACTCCGACGCCGCGGGCACGAGGTCACGGTCGGCGAACCATGGTCGGAGGGCCGGCTCTGCGCGGTCGCCCGTGACCCTGAAACCGGCATCCTGTCGGCAGGCGCGAACCCGCGCGGCATGCAGGGCTACGCCGTTGGGCGATAGCCGACGGGTGGGGTGAATGGCGAATAGCGGCCCGGGTCCGGGCCGCTATTCGCCATTCTCTATTCGCTATTCGTGCCACCTTTTCATAAATGCAAGTCGTAACAGTACTTAACCTCTCCGCAATCGACTACGGACACACAGGAACTACCTTGAGCTTCACATAAAACGAAGCGCTGGGAGTTTGTTTCATGTTCCTCCGGTGTTCTAAGTTTGCGCGAGGTGCCCCGATTCGGCTGGTGGCGATCGGCCTGGCCGCGGCAGTACTCACCTCTTGCGTCCCCGTACAGCACGTCGGCGTCGCCGGCGATCACAGCGACGTCTACGGCGCCCCCGTCGGCAACCGACAGGTCCGTGCGGGCGGTGATCTCGTGGTGGGCCTGTCCGCCGAACCGGACCAGCTCGACCCGACCACGTCCAGCTCGTCGTTGACGCGCAACGTGATGAGCGCGATCTGCGAGAAGCTGTACGACCTCGACGCGAGCGGCCGGATCGTCCCGCAACTCGCGACCCAGCTGCCCACGATCTCGCGCGACGGGCTGACCGTGACGATTCCGGTCCGCACCGGCGTCGTGTTCGCCGACGGCACCCCGTTCAACGCGAACGCCGTGCGCACCAGCCTTCAGCGCGATTTCACGATGAAGACTTCGCAGCGCACCACCGAAATGGGCCCGATCAAGAGCATCGAGGCAACCGACGCGACCCATGTGGTGCTCCACTACAAGCGCCCGTTCGCGCCGATCACCGCAGCGCTCGCCGACCGGGCCGGGATGGTCATGTCGCCGGCCGCGCTGGCCGCGAAGGGCGACAATTTCGGCAACTCACCGGTGTGTGTCGGTCCGTTCAAGTTCGTCAACCGCGTCCCGCAGACCTCCATCACGGTCAAGCGCGACCCGCTGTACTACGACGCCGCCCACGTCCACCTCGACACGATCACCTACCGGATCATGACGGACGCGAACATCCGGGCCGCGAACCTGCGCTCCGGCGACATCCAGGTGGCCGACACCATCTCCCCGCAGGACGTCGACGCGCTGGCCAAGGATCCGAATCTGAAGGTGCTCCAGTCCGGTTTTCTCGGATACCGGGGGATCACGTTCAACACCGGCAATGTGGACGGCGCCGGAACGCCCCCGAAGACCATCAACACCCCGATCGCGGACTCCAGAGTCCGGGCGGCCTTCGGCTACAGCGTCGACCGCAAGACCTTGGTCAACACCGTGTTCAACAACTGGTTCGAACCTGCGTGCTCCCCCATCGCCCCCACGACCCCGTATGCCTCGGCGGCCAGCAATGCCTGCCCGGCGTTCAATCCGAAGCGCTCACTTCAGTTGCTCAAGGAAGCGGGCGTCCATGTGCCGCTCAAGGTGACTCTCACGGTGGCCAACTCCCAGGACGAGCTCCGGTATGCGCAGGCGCTACAGGCCAGCGTCGCCGAGGGCGGTTTCGATCTGCGCATCGTCCCGGTCGAATACGCCACCTCGCTCGATGTGCGCAAGCGCGGTGGCTTTGAGCTGATGCAAATCGGCTGGTCCGGGCGAATCGACCCGGACGCGAACACTTCGAGTTTCCTTGCCACGTCCGCGAGCTCCAACTACGGCGGATTCTCCTCGGCGCAACTGGACGACCTGCTTTCCCGGGCCGCGCAGATCACCGACACCGCACAACGGGCCACGCTGTACGGGCAGGCCGTACAGCTGATTCAGCGGGAGAACCCCATCGTGTACCTCTACCGGATGCGCAACATCACCGTGTATTCCACCCGGGTCGCCGGCGTCGAGGTGTACTCCGACGGCCTGGTCCGGCTCGGCAAGGCCGCGTTCGTCTCACAACAGAAGGGCTGAACCTTGCTGCGCTACCTGTTGCACCGCCTGTGGCAGTCCGCCGTCACACTCCTACTCGGGTCGATCGTCGTGTTCGTCGGTGTGCGCGCGCTGCCGGGTGACCCGGCGGTGGCGATGGCCGGGGATGGAGCCGACCCCGCGACGATCGCGGCGGTACGGGCCCAACTCGGCCTGAACGATTCACTTCCGGTGCAGTACTTCCGGTTCGCCGGCCACGCGCTGACCGGTGACTTCGGCAATTCGGTCCGGACCGGTACGCCGGTCGACCAGATGATCGGCGCGACGCTGCCGGTGACGATCCAGCTCGCGGTCTTCGCGATGGTCATCGCCGTACTGGCCGGGATGGCGGCGGGCGTGCTCGCGGCGGTCTTCCGGGGCCGGTGGCCCGAGTGGCTGGCGAACGGCTTCTCCCTGCTCGCGCTGTCCGTGCCGACCTTCTGGCTCGGCATCCTCGCGATCCTCTACCTCTCCGTGCAGCTGGGCTGGTTTCCGGCATCGGGTTACGTCTCCCCCTTCCAGGATCCGCTGCGCGGGATCTACTACCTGATCCTGCCGGCGGTGATCCTCGGGATGACCCATGCCGCGGTCGTCCAGCGGCAGACCCGGGCAGCGATGGTCGGGACCCTCACCGCCGATTTCGTGCGCACCGCGCGGGCGAAGGGGCTGGGCCGCGGCGCCGTGATCTTCCGGTACGGCTTGCGCAACAGCCTGATCGTGGTGACCACGGTCATCGGCCTGCAACTCGGTGGCCTGATCGCCGGCGCGGTGGTCACCGAGCGCATCTTCACCCTGCCCGGCATCGGCAAGCTCACCCTCGACTCGCTGCTCAGCCGGGACTATCCGGTCATCCAGGCCGTCGTCCTGGTCGTCACGGCGTCCTACATCGTGATCAATCTGCTGGTCGATCTCCTTTACACGGTCATCGACCCACGCATTCGAGTGTCCGGGAGGGCGCAGTGACCGCAATCGCCGAAACTCTCGCCGAAGCCTCCGCCGGCGCTCTCGGGCGGGTACGCGGGCGGGTGCTGCGCAAGCTGTCGCACAACCCGATGGGCCTGGTCGGCGGCGCGCTGCTGCTGATCGTGATCGTCGCCGGGGTGTTCGCGCCCTGGCTCGCGCCCTACCCGCCGGCCGAGGTGCACTTCTCGACGCCGTTCCAGCAGCCGGACACCGTCGGTTTCGCGCTGGGTACCGATGACCTCGGCAGGGATGTGCTGTCCCGGGTGCTGTACGGCACGCGTGCTTCGTTCGAGGTCGGCGTGCTGTCGGTGCTGCTCGCCATCGTCGTCGGAGTGCCGCTCGGACTGCTCGCGGGCTACTGGCGCCGGCTGGACGCTCTGGTGTCCAGGCTCGCCGATCTCATGCTCGCGTTCCCCTTTCTCATCCTCGCGGTCGGCCTCGCGGCGATCAACGGCGGCGGACTCGGCAACGCGGCGATCGCGCTGGGCACAGCCAACGTTCCCACCATGATCCGTGTGGTCCGCGCCGAGACCCTGCGGTTGAAGGACACCGATTTTGTGCTCGCCGCGCACACCATGGACGCGGGAGCATTTCGGATCCTCGGGCAGCACATCCTGCCCAACGCCTTGTCCGCGATCATCGTGCAGGCCACGGTGATCATGCCGGCAGCCGTGCTCGGCGAAGCCATCCTGTCCTTCCTCGGGCTGGGCATCCAGCCCCCGGACCCGAGCCTGGGCATCATGCTCTCCGACGCCCAGCAGTACCTGTTCCGCACTCCGTGGCCGGCCGTCTTCCCCGGCATCGCGATCGCGCTGATCTGCCTCGGGTTCAACCTGTTCGGCGACGCCCTGCGGGACGCGCTCGATCCGAAGACCGGAAAGTGAGGGCTGAGTGATGACGAAATCCGATGCCGAGCCGCTGCTGGAAGTGAGCGATCTCGAGGTGTCCTTCGCGGGCGGCGCGGTCCCCGCCGTGCGGGGGGCCGGTTTCCGGCTGATGCCTGGACAGCGGGTCGCGGTGGTCGGCGAGTCCGGCTCCGGCAAGTCGACCACGGCACACGCCGTGATGGGTCTGCTGCCCGCTTCGGGCCGGATCATCGGTGGCCGGATCCGCTTGCGGGGCGAGGACATCACGCATGCCGGCGAGAAGCGGCTGCGGCGGCTGCGCGGGCGCGAGATCGGGCTCGTACCGCAGGACCCGATGTCCAATCTCAATCCGGTCGCGCGGGTGGGGCGGCAGGTCGCGGAAACCCTGGTGGTGCACGGCATGGCCGGCCGGCGTGAAGCACCGGCACGCGCGGTCGAGATGCTGGCGCAGGCCGGACTCCCGGAGCCGGCCCGCCGGGCGCGTCAGTACCCGCACGAGCTGTCCGGCGGCATGCGCCAGCGCGTGCTGATCGCGATCGCCCTGGCCTGCCGGCCGGATCTGCTGATCGCGGACGAGCCGACCTCCGCGCTCGATGTGACCGTGCAACGGCAGATCCTCGACCACCTGGAGAACCTGACCCACGAGCTGGGCACCGCGCTGCTGCTGGTCACGCACGATCTGGGCCTGGCGGTCGACCGGGCCGACCAAGTGGTGGTGATGTCCAAGGGCAAGGTGGTGGAAGCGGGCCCCGCACGGCAGATCCTCACCGATCCGGAACACGAGTACACCAGAAGACTGGTGGCTGCCGCGCCCTCTCTCGCGACTCCACGCCGGCGGGCGGTCGTGCCCGGCGAGCCCACCGTGCCCGGCGAGCACAGCGAAGAGACGGTGCTGGAGGTCGACCGGGTATCGAAGGAGTACCGCATCCCCGGGCGGGGCGGCGTGCTGCGTGCCGTCGATGAGGTGTCCTTCACCGTGGGACGCGGACGTACGACGGCGATCGTCGGCGAATC
>JAWWOY010000217.1:0-7934 GCA_033851195.1 Kribbellaceae bacterium
GCCCGGAACTTCCGGTGCGGCTGCACGCTGCCCGGCAACACGACGACCTGGCCACGCTGGACCTCGTCGCGCTTGACGCCGCGCAGCAGGACGGCCGCGTTGTCGCCCGCCTCCGCGGACTCCAGCGTCTTGCCGAACGTCTCCATCCCGATCGCCACACTGGTGACGGTCGGGCCGAGACCGACCACCTCGACGGCGTCGCCGAGGCGGAGCGAGCCGCGCTCGACCGCACCAGTGACGACCGTGCCGCGCCCACTGATGGTGAGCACGTTCTCGATCGGCATCAGGAACGGCTCGCCCAGCTCCCGCGGGGGCACCGGCACATAGCTGTCGACCGCGTCCAGCAGTTCGACGATCGAGGCCGTCCACCGCGGGTCGCCCTCGAGTGCGCGCAGACCCGAGACGCGAACCACCGGTACCTCGTCGCCCGGGAAGCCGTACTCCGACAGGAGTTCGCGGACCTCCAGCTCGACCAGGTCGAGCAGTTCCGGGTCGTCGACAGCGTCGGCCTTGTTCAGGGCGACGACCAGGTACGGCACCCCGACGCGTCGCGCGAGCAACACGTGCTCGCGGGTCTGCGGCATGGCGCCGTCCTGCGCCGAGACGACCAGGATCGCCGCGTCCACCTGGGCTGCGCCGGTGATCATGTTCTTCACGTAGTCGGCGTGCCCGGGCATGTCGACGTGCGCGTAGTGCCGGGTGGCGGTCTCGTACTCGACGTGCGAGATGTTGATGGTGATGCCGCGCGCCACCTCCTCCGGCGCCCGGTCGATGCCGTCGAACGCGACGAACGAGTTGACGCCCGGGTAGCGCTCCGCGAGTACCTTGGTGATCGCCGCGGTGAGGGTGGTCTTGCCATGGTCGACGTGCCCCATGGTGCCGATGTTGAGGTGCGGCTTGGTCCGCACGAACTGGCTCTTGGCCATGATGACTTCCCTTGCTGGTTGAAGGATTCAGAGCCAGGACCGTCCGGCCCACACCTTCGTCCAGGGTTTCCCGAGGGCGAAGGGGGCCGGTTGCAGGGCCACCCTCCTCCTTGGGTCCTGCTGAGCAGGAGGAGGGTCAGCGTCGCGCGCCGGTGATCAGCACAAGGGCCGCTGAGCCCAGAGCTGATGAATCCACGGCTGACGAGTCGCACACGGGAGCGCCTGTCAGGCCCAGGCCTGACAGGTACGCAACAGAGTCCGTGCGGAACATGCTCATCACGGTAGAGAATAACGCTGCCCCCGGCAACGGAATTCCCTCCGCTCGCAACGCCGGAGCCGCCCACCCGGAAGTCTTATCGCAAGGCGAACAGGCGGCTGCCGTCGCTGAAGACAGGACGACCGCCGGACACGGTGACGGCGGGTTTGTCACAGGTGACCTTGGACGGGTCGGCTCCGACGGTCGGGCTAGGGACCAGCGGCATTGGCTGGATCCCGGTGGTGCCGACCATCACCGGAGCGCAACTGCCATCCGCCTGTGGCATCAGCGTGACTACGCGGCCGTCCGGCAGCAGCCCGAACCCGTTGCGCGGGAATCCCGGCTGCTGCAGCTTCGGCGGAACGGGGAGGAGGCGATGCCACTGCGGAGTGCCGTCGGCCGGGCTGACAGCGGCGACGTCGTACTCCTGGGGCTCTCCGGGCTCGGTCTTACTGCGGCACGTCACCAGCACCAGCGACGTGTGAGTCGCGACCAGTTGGGCGTCGCAGTAGGACGGGCCGAGCCGTGGACGGGGTGTGCCCGGCACCGGAGCGGACCAGGACAGCTGGCCGTCGCTGACATCGACGGACCACTGGTACAGGGTTCCGCCGGCCACGCCGCTCCAGAGCAGGCCAGCGATTTCGCGGGCGTCCGGCACATCTACCAGCTGGCCCACCCAGGTCGTCGGGTCCAGCTCGGTGCCCAGTTCGGAGCGGATGTCGAGGTTGGTCTCCCAGCGCTGATCGCCGTCCATCAGGTCGAGACTGCGTGCGACCGCGCCGCTGCCGCCGCAGGCATCGATCACTACGGCCTGGTCCTCGAGCAGTAGGCCCTGGGAAGCGGTGCACTGCAGCCTGGTTCGCCAGTGGGTGGGGCTACTGACGCCATGGGCGACGACATACCTGCCCTCGGCCACCAGCAGCCGGTCCGCGTCGACTGCGAGAGCTGTTCCCTCCGTGTGCACCTCGGTGAGGACCCGACCGCTCTCGGCATCCAGTACGACGTACGTGGGCAGCTCGATCCCGCTCGGCGTGCCGGGGCCGGCGTACGGGAGGTGGGCCGCGATCGTCCGGCCGTCGCTGGACACGATCAGGCCGCGGGCGCCGCTTGAGGCGGCGTCGTTGACATCCGCGCGGGAGTAGCGCCAGCGGATCTGGCCGGTGGTCGCGTCGGACATCACCACGCCGTCAGGCCGCAGTTCGGCCACTCCGCCGGCGGTCCCCGCAATGGCGCCGCTGGCGGATACCTCACGGCTCCAGGCCAGCTCGCCATCCAGCTGGACCGGCAGTATGCCGGGCGGGACAGTGGCGGTCGTGCTGACGGTATTGGCGGTCTCCAGCCGGGCTTGAACGAAGGGCTCACCGGCCGCCACGACGACCCAGGCGAGTACTGCAGCGCAGACCAATGTCACACCCAGGCCGAGCGAGCGTGACGGCGGCACCGAGTACGGCGGCGTCGAGCGCAGCCGCCGAGCCAGCCCGAGCAGCGCGCCGGCCAGGACCAGGGCGATGGAGGCAAGGATCAGGTACGGCCAGCGCTCGCTCAGGGCGGCGCCGGGCCGGGCCTTGGGCCAGCTCCACCAGCAGAGGAATGCCGCGATCGCACCGAGCGATACGAACAGCAGAGCCGGAATAAGGATCAGCCGCGGCCGCGCCTGCCGGAACCAGGCACAAGTGAGCGCGGCCGCCACAGCAGTGCCGGCGATCGGCATCCAGACCGGGAACCCGGTCACTTCTTCCGGCTTGGCCGGCCACTGCGCTGCTGCGCCCAGGGCCCGGCCGAACAGTACGGAGGCGGCGATGACGACGCCGAGTGCGGCGCCGAAGTAGATCAATGGGATCAGCCCGGTGATCCGGCGGGCGGCCTTCGGAGCCCGGCTGGCCAGCTCCCGGTTCACGTTCTCCCGGGCGGCCTGCTCCCACTCCTCGTGCCCCCGGCTGGTGGCGTACAGCCGGGTCTCCGACAGGTGCTGCAGGAACGTCGTCCGGCCGCGGGCGAAGTCCCGGTCCGCGACGTGCTCGTACTCCTGCCGGATGCCGACGGCGTACTCGTCGTACCGGTCGGCGGCCATGCTCAGGATGCGCAGGTCGGCGTCGCACAGCACGGCGCCGTTGGCATCGGTCGGGTCGCAGTCGTGCGTGGCGGTGAGTCGGATCAGCCTGCCGATCTCGGCCACCCGGGCCGCGTCGACGCCGTACGCCGACAGTTCGAGCTCAGCCAGCTGGGCTGAGACTTCCTCGTTCTCGCCGGCTTCGGCCTGCGGGTCGTAGATCGCGTCGTGGAACCAGGCAGCCAGCCGGACACCGTCGGGGTCGTCGGCCAGCTCGGCCAGCTCGTCGATGGTGTTGAGCATCTCGGTCAGGTGGCGCTGGTCGTGGTAGTGCCGATGTTGCTCCGCGTAACGAGCCAGCAGATCCTCGCCCAGCGGCTGCGCGCCCGGCAGCAGGCGATTCCACCGGTCACGCAGCTCCATGCTCGTGAGTGTTGCACCCGCCAGGAGCCCGGGCCGACTGATCTGGGGCTCCCGGTTAGGGTCGTGGCCAAAGCGATATCGGCTCGTCATAAGGAGGTCACCATGCGATTCGGCCTGGTCGGAACCGGCCCGTGGGCCCAAGCGACCCATGGACCGGGTTTATCCGCCGCAGAAGGGGTCGAACTGGTCGGGGTCTGGGGCCGGGACGGAGAAAAGGCGGCCAAGCTCGCGGGTGACCTTGGCGTCACCGGGTTTGACGATTACGCAGAGTTACTGGAGGCGGTCGACGCGGTGGCGTTCGCGGTCCCGCCGAAGATTCAGGCGACGATGGCCCTGGAGGCCGCTGCTGTCGGCAAGCACCTGTTGCTGGACAAACCGGTCGCCAACTCCCTGGACGACGCCCGGGCCCTCGCGGATGAGGCAGCAGCGGAGGGAATCGCGTCCGTGGTCTTCTTCACCAGCCGGTTCGCGCCCGAGACCCGGACCTTCTTCGAGGAGATCCAGGCCACCGGTGGCTGGCAGGGCGGCTGGGCGCGGATGCTGGCCTGCCTTGATGCGCCGGGCAACCCCTACGTCGAGTCGCCGTGGCGCCGGGAGGCCGATGGCGCGCTGTGGGACGTCGGACCGCACGCCTTGTCGAACCTGAGTGCACTGCTCGGCCCGATCGCCGAACTGAGAGCCGTCGGCGGTCAGGGTGACCTCGTGCACCTGGTCATCACGCACGAATCCGGTGCCACCAGCACCGCCAGCGTGTCGCTGTTCGCGCCGCCGGCCGGCAGCAACTTCGAGACCGGCGTCTGGGGTGAGACCGGCACGGCGCTGCTGCCAAGGGGCGAGACACCCGCGGTCGAGTCGTTCCAGGTGGCCGCGACCGAGTTGGTCGCGGCGGCCGAGTCGGGTGAGTCTCACCCGGTCGACGTCACGTTCGGCACTCGCGTCGTCGAGCTGCTGGCTGATGCCCAGCGCCAGCTCATCGGCTAGCGGAGGGGGGAGATGAAGATCGAGGAGATCGACCTGGTGTCCCTGCCGGCCGCGGACGACTGGTCGGCATTGGTTGCGGTGGTTCGGACTGAGGACGGCCTGACCGGCATCGGTGAGGTCGGAATGCGCGGCCGCGAGCGGGCCGCTGCCGGCTTGATCGAGGACCTGCGGCCGTTGCTCGTGGGCGTCGATGCGACCCGGATGGAGCACATCTGGCAGCTGGGATATCGCTCGGTGTTCTTCCCGTCCGATCGCCATCACGCTTCGGTGCTGGCCGGGATCGACATTGCCATGTGGGATCTGCGCGGCCAGGCGCTCGGCGTGCCGGTGCATGCGTTGCTGGGTGGCCGGACCAGGGAGTACGTGCCTGCCTATGCGCATCTTCGGAGCGGCTCGATGGACGACGTGCTCAACCATGCGGCCGAGCTGGCCGAGCAGGGATGGGTACATCTGCGGCTCACGGCGTGGGATCCGGCTGAGCCCGAATACAACGCTCGCCGGGCTGTCCGGTGGACCGTCGAGCTGATGCAGGAGTTGCGGGCCGGGCTGGGGGATGAGGTCGAACTGCTCGTCGACGGGCATACCCGCCTGGATCTCGCCGAGGCCGTGCAACTGTGCCGCGAATTGGAGCCGCTCCGGCCCTTCTTCGTGGAGGATCCCCTTCGCAGCGAGCACTTGGCGGCGTACAAGTCGTTGCGGGGACGGGTGGGAGTGCCGCTGGCGGCAGGGGAGCAACTGTGCACGAAGTGGGAGTTCCGGCAGTTGGTCGAGGATGAGCTCATCGATCATGCGCGGATCGACCTCGGACACACGGGCATCACCGAGGGCCGCAAGATCGCCGCGCTCTGCGAGACGCACCACGTCCAGTTGGCGCTGCACAACTCGATCGGGGCGCTGTGCACGGCGGCCTCGACACACTTCAACACGGCCATGCCGAACGTGAGTGTGCAGGAGCAGGCGCAGCGCGCGACGCCACCGCTCGGCGCCTTCACGTCCACGATCGTGGCCGAGCCCGGTCGCCTGATCGCGTCCGATGCGCCGGGACTCGGCATCACCGCAGACCTGTCGCAGGCGTCACCACCGGCCACAGCAACCATCCCGCGCCTACACCGCCCCGACGCCTCCCTCACCAACTGGTAACTCGCACGAGATCCCTCCCCGACCTGATCTGCCAGCGCCAGCCGGGCCGTTTCAGGCCTCGTCAGTCGGTCAGGATCGTTGGCAGGTCTTCGGTGTGCAGGATGGCGAGTGAGGTGACTGCACGGGTCAGGCAGACGTAAAGGCGGCGGAGGCCGGTGCGCTGATCGGGCTCGCCGGCCACGATGCCCGCCGGTTCCACCAGCACCACGTGGTCGAACTCGAGGCCCTTCGCCAACCCGGCTGGTACGACGTCGATGTGGGCCTCGACATCGTCCTCGTCGCCCAGTACGGCGAAGCTCAAACCCTTGTGCTGCAACGCTTTCCGGGCTTGCGGAACGAGCGCGTCCGGCACGATCAGGCCGATCGAGCCGGGACGTTCGAGCACGGCGCCGACTGTCTCGACGGCAGCAACCAGGCTGTCTGGCACCCGGTTGATGGTCAGCTCGCCCCGGGCCCGTCGTACGGCGGTGGGCGGGGCGAGGTGCGGGGCGATCGTCGGCAGCAGCCGCGCGGCGTATTCGATCACCTGGCCGGGCACCCGGAACCCGGCGGTCAGTTCTTCGGTGTGTGCGCCACTCTTGCCGAGGTGGCCGAGCGCCTCGTCCCACGATGGCGTGGCCCACGGGGTAGTGCCTTGCGCGATGTCGCCGAGCACCGTCATCGAGCCGGTCGAGCAGCGTCGCCCGACCGCCCGGAGCTGCATCGCGGACAGGTCCTGCGCTTCGTCCAGCACGACGTGGCCGAGGCTGGGGGTCCGGTCCACCAGGTCCGCGACCTCGTCGATCAGGGTGGCGTCGGCGACGGACCACTTCGCGGCTCCGGCCGAACGCGGGGCCTTCTCCCAGGTCAGCAGCGCCTGCTCCTCGGCGGTGAGGATGCCCTCGGCGTGTTCGGCGAGCAGGTCGGGGTTGGTGAGCAGCCGGAATACCAGTTTGGCCGGATCTACCACCGGCCACAGCTCCTCGGCGTACTGCTTGACGGGCCGGCTACGCGCCACCGAGTCCTGGACGCGGTCGTCCGGCGAGTCGCCCCCCGCCTCCATCCTCAGCAGTACGGCGTGCGCCAGCCGTTGCGGCAGCATCGCCCGGCCGGCGCCGTACCGGATACCGCGGGTGCGCAACTCGGTGACCAGTTCCTCCGCCTCGTACGCCGGAACGCGCCACCGGTGCGAGCCTCGGGGGACCACCAGGGCTTCCTTCGGCAGCTGGACCTGCGACCAGACGGCCCGGCGCAGCACCTCGGCCATCCGGGGGTCACCCTTCAGTACGTCGACCGCGGCGGGTCCGGGGCCGGCGATCTTCACCCGTGCGACAAGTTCCTCGACCGTCGTCTGCTTGGCCTCGATCTCACCGAGAGCCGGCAGGACGTCGCCGATGTAGCGCAGGAAGCTCGCGTTC
This sequence comes from Kribbellaceae bacterium, assembly GCA_033851195.1. Taxonomy (GTDB): domain Bacteria; phylum Actinomycetota; class Actinomycetes; order Propionibacteriales; family Kribbellaceae; genus Kribbella. The sequence goes on from JAWWOY010000217.1 coordinate 7,174, forward strand.
GGCCCGACCACCAGGACGCCGGCTCGGCTGAGCTGGTCCCGGTACGCGTACAGCAGGTACGCCGCGCGGTGCAGCCCGACCGCCGTCTTCCCGGTGCCGGGCGCACCCTGGACGCAGATCGTGTCCTCCACCCCGGCGCGGACGATGACGTCCTGCTCGGGCTGGATCGTGGCCACGATGTCGCGCATCGGGCCTGAGCGGGGTCGCTCGATCTCCGCATCGAGGATGTCGCTGTGTTCCTCGGTGGGAGCCGAGGTCGTGAGGTCCTCGTCCTCGAACGCGGTCATCTCGCCGTGGGTGAAGCCGAACCGGCGTCGCACGCCGACGCCCATCGGTTCGGTCCGGCTGGCCCGGTAGAACGGCACCGAGATGTCTGCTCGCCAGTCCACCACCAGCGGCTCGCCGGCCTCGTCGTTCACATGCCGGCGGCCGATGTGGAACGTCTCGTCGGTCGGCTCCAGGTAGTCCAGCCGGCCGAAGAACAGCGGCACCTCGGGGTCGTCCTCGAGTTCCTTCATCCGCCGCCAGATCGCGGCCTTCAGGAATTCGGTATTGACCGGGTCAGCGCTGGCGATCTCCAGCGAGCCGGTCTTCGCACGCATCACCGCGAGCGCGGCCCGCGACGTACTGAGGTAGTCCTTCTCGGCTTGCAGAGTGGTTTCGGGGATGGGGTCGTCTGGGGGCATGGCAAGACCTCCGCACTGCGGCCGACATTCAGGGAAGCCTGGCCACGTTACTTGAGGACGCGGCGGAGCGAAACC
>JAWWOY010001127.1:0-3301 GCA_033851195.1 Kribbellaceae bacterium
GGGGATCTTGGGGCTGTGGCGGGAGGTGCTGGGTGGCTACGGGCGGCGGCCGAGGACGCGGACGGACAGGCGCTTCGCCTCGCCGTCGGTGCAGTTCACGAACGCGGCGCGGATCTCTTGCTCAGCCAGCGGTTTCATAAGAGGTAGGCCAATTTGCCTAGAGGTGTTAGGCAAATACATAATAGAGCTGCCGAATGGGAGGAGGGGTATGGCACGTGTAGGACTGACAGCGGAACGCCTGGCCCAGGCGGGAGCGGAACTGGCCGACGAGGTCGGCTTCGACAAGGTGACCGTCTCGGCGCTCGCCCGGCGGTTCGACGTCAAGGTCGCGAGTCTGTACTCGCATCTGAAGAACTCCCACGACCTCGAGACCAAGATCGCCCTTCTCGCCCTGGAGGAACTCGCCGACCGTGGCGCTGCCGCCCTGGCCGGGCGGGCCGGCAAGGATGCCCTGACCGCCTTCGCGAACGTCTACCGGGACTACGCCCGGGAGCACCCCGGCCGCTACACCGCGGCCCAGCTGAGGCTCGACCCGGAGACGGCAGCCGCCAGCGCCGGCGGCAGGCACGCACAGATGACGCGGGCGATCCTGCGCGGCTACGACCTGACCGAGCCGGACCAGACACACGCGGTCCGGCTGCTGGGAAGTGTCTTCCACGGCTACGTCAGCCTGGAGATGGGGGGAGGGTTCAGCCACAGCACCCCCGAGACGCAGGAGACCTGGTCACGGATCCTGGACGCCCTCGACGCCCTGCTGCGGAATTGGCCCGCACCCTGACCAAGCCCCTGTGTCAGCCGGAGGCCACTGCCTGCGCGGCGCCGCGGCGACGCTGAGCAATCCAGGCATTTTGATCAACAGGTTGGGACAATGCATACCAAGCACAACTGGACCACCACACCAATCACCGCGGACCTCCTGCGCGGTGCCCTCGACCTGGAGCGCACCGAGCACGGTGTGCTGCCGCACCGGCTGCCCGCCTGGGCCCGCGCCCAGTGCGCCGACGGGCAACTGGCCATGGCCGAGGCCCAGCCGTCGGGCGTACGGCTGGTCTTCCGCACCCGGGCCACCGCCGTCGAACTAGACACGCGGCCCACCAAGCGGGTCTACGTGGGCGCCCCGCCCCGCCCGGACGGCGTGTACGACCTGCTCGTCGACGGCCGCCTGGCTGGCCAGGCCAGTGTGACCGGCGGCAACACCCTGACCATCGACATGACCACCGGGACTGCCGAGATCCAGCCCGGCCCAGCCGGCAGCCTCCGCTTCACCGGCCTGCCAGACGGCGTCAAGAACGTCGAGATCTGGCTGCCGCACGACGAGACCACTGAACTCGTCGCCCTGCGCACTGACGCCCCCATCGAGCCCATACCGGCTGGGGGCCGCAGGGTGTGGCTGCACCACGGCAGTTCGATCAGTCACGGCTCCGACGCCGCAAGCCCTACCACCACCTGGCCCGCGCTGGCCGCCTGTCTCGGCGGCGTGGAACTGATCAACCTGGGCTTGGGCGGCAGCGCCTTGCTCGATCCGTTCACCGCGCGGACCATGCGGGACACCCCCGCGGACCTGATCAGCGTCAAGATCGGCATCAACCTGGTCAACACCGACCTGATGCGCCTGCGCGCTTTCACTCCGGCGGTGCACGGCTTCCTCGACACTATCCGCGAGGGCCACCCCACCACGCCGCTCCTGGTCGTCTCACCCATCCTGTGTCCCATTCACGAGGACACCCCCGGCCCCAGCGCCCCGGATTTCAGCAATCTCAGCGCGGGAAAGCTCCAGTTCCGGGCCGCGGGCGACCCCGCGGAACGCGCCGGGGGGAAGCTGACCCTCAACGTCATCCGGGACGAACTCAGCCGCCTCGTGAAGCAGCGGGAGGCGGACGACCCGAACCTGCAATACCTCGACGGCCGCGAGCTCTACGGCGAGGCGGACTTCGCCCAGCTGCCGTTGCCCGACCAACTCCACCCGGACGCCGCCACACACCGCCGCATCGGCGAGAGCTTCGCCGCCCTGGCCTTCGCCCCCGGCGGCCCGTTCACTGCCGAACGTGCCTGAAACACCCGCTCCTCAGCCGGCCCCGGTCATGATCAGACCAGATCAGGAGCGCGGCCAGGCTCACAGCCGAAAAGACTCCCGCAGCAGCCATGGCCAGCGGCGAAGACCGACCAAAGGCGGTCCGGCCCTACCGCGTCTGAGTAGTCACCGGGCGCTCCATCGGCGTCCCGAAGCGGCCTTAGCGATGGGCGCTTTGCCGCACGGCGTGGCAGCTGGACGCGGTCCCCATGACACGCGACGATCGGCCAGTGCCCGATTCTGGACCGCTCGCCGTACTGGAGAGTCTTGGCGGCGCCGTACCGGCAGTCGCCGAGCGCGACCCGGCCGCCGGTAGCTGGCCGGGGGTCGACGATCCGGACGGCCTCCGCGCGCAGATCTCGGACTGGCTGAGCCAGTACGCGAACCCGGGCACCCGCCGCACCTATGCCTACGCCCTGGGCCTGCCCGTGGTGTGGGTCGATGCGTTGTGTGGAGGCCCGGGCAGCCACGGCACGCCGCCGTCGCCCGAGCGCCGACCACCCCCGGCGCGTCCCGGTCCGCTGCACCATTTGGCCTGGTTCCGCTGGTGCGCGGCCGGCGGGCTCGACCCGCGTGCCGCGACGGGAGCCGAGGTGAAGGCATGGCTGCACGCGCTCGACGCCGCCGGCGCAGAGAAGCGGACCCGGCAGCGGATGCTCTCGACGCTCTCGGCGTTCTACGGCCACCTCACCGAGATCGGCGTCGTACCTGCAAATCCGGCCGCTCTGAACCGCGCCCGGCTTGGGCTCGCCCGCAGCGTCCGGGACGCTTCCCCGACGATCCGGCTCACCGCCGCCCAGTTGCGCGCGCTCCTCGACGCGGCCGCACGGCTGCCGAACCGGACGCGGCACCGCCAGCTGTACGCCCATCGGGCCGTGTCCGTCGTCGCGCTGCTGACCCTCGGCCTGCGCGTCTCAGAGCTCGTCGGCCTCGACCGCGACGACCTCGTGGTGTCTGGCGGGGAGCCGATCCTGCGGGTACTTGGCAAAGGCGGCGTGCGCCGGGAGGTGTACCTCACCGACCTCGCCGGAGTGGCCCTGCGCGAGTACCTGGCCGAGCGGGACCGTGTCGGGGGGACCGCGGCGCCGGCGGTGCGCGGTCGGACCGCTGGGGCCCGAACGCCGATGATCGCGACCCGCGACGGCGGGCGTTGCTCACGGTTCGACGTCAACGCCACGCTCAGAAGGGTCGCCCAGCACGCTGGTCCCGCCCTCGCGGACGTCGCGGACC
>JAWWOY010000259.1:0-12594 GCA_033851195.1 Kribbellaceae bacterium
GGAGGCTGTTGATGGCTCGTTTGCGCTCGGCTTGTGGGCAGGCTGTACCGGCGGGTCTGTCGAGGCCGGTGTGATCCATCAGGTCGGCGACGCGGGCCAGGGCGTCTTACGCTGGCACTTCGCCCTGGAGGAGGTCGGCGAACTTCTCCAGGCCAACGGAACGTGGGGCTTTCACCAGGACGACGTCTCCGCTCTTGAGGGGGTTCACCGGCGGTTGAGGGAGCCGTGGGTGGGAGGAAAATAGAGAGGACTGCCTCGGCGAGGCGCCGGCCGTCAGCCCACATGCCACTGCGCGCACTTGAAGAGTTGAGCGATGTCCTCGCGCAGCTAGTCTAAGTGCGTGAAGGGAGTGGCTAGTGAGTAACGCTGAACTGGTGGATTGGGCGCGGAGCACGGCGAGGAACTTGCTGGCAGACTCACTTCCGCGCCGCTGGAAGCACGTTCAAGGTGTCGCGGCGACCGCCAATCGGATCCGAAAGGCGGTCGGCGCGGACGGTGAAGTGCTCGTGGCGTCGGCGTGGCTTCACGACATCGGCTACTCACCAGAGGTAAAGGTAACCGGGTTTCATCCAATCGACGGAGCCAGCTATTTACAGACGCAGGAGTTGACTCCCCGCTTGTGCGCCCTCGTAGCGCGACATTCAGGCGCGGTACATGAAGGGGCATTAAGAGACCTAAAAGATGCTGTTGAGGGGTTTCCGGACGAACAGACTGCTGCGAGGAACGCTCTTTGGTATTGCGACATGACCTCAGGCCCTGATGGACAGGCGCTCAGCATCAATGACCGGTTGGATGATATCCGGATGCGTTACGGCACCGAACATCTTGTATCGCGGGCAATCTCCGCAGCCGAAGAGGACCTAAGAGCGGCCGTTGAATCGACCGAACAACTTATGCAAACGCACGGGCTAGTCAACATGCGAGCGTGATCCGTTAATGAACAATTGGATCTGTTTCATCATTGTAACGTGAATATTTACACGCTCTATATCCGCGACGGTGAACCACCCCACCTCGCTCGCCTCATCATTGCTGGTTGGCTCACCGTGCAGAGGGTGACCAATCAAGGTGATCTCGAACTCTTGTCGAGTCTCTCCGTCGGAGTATCTGACGACGTGATTGGGATCGGAGAAGATTCCGAGGAGTCCAGTAACCGCCGCGGTTATTCCGGTCTCTTCCTCACATTCACGAATCGCGCATTGCGAGGGCGTCTCGCCGATCTCTTGCGCTCCGCCCGGCAGCGCCCATTGCCCAGTATCGCGCCGCCTCTGCAGCAATATCCTGCCGTCGCCATCGACAACCAATAGATTGCATGCTGGAATCAGCGTGTTCGGCGTGGGCGCGGCCGGGTCGTTATAGTATTCCGTCCGGCTCATCAGTCATCCTTGATTCTCTGGAGCGGCTGGGCGGATTTCCATACAGCCTCGAAACCGTCCGTATAGTGATCGAAGAATCCGCTAACCAGGTCCAATCGCTTGAATTGCAGGAGCGGATTGGTGCTCGCAGGATGCCCCCAAACATGCGGGTTCACCAGCAAAGCATCGTCGAATCTGAAGATTGAATTGTAGAGCGTTGTACTATGCAGTCGCAGTTCGCAATTCTCTACTCCGCTTAGCGGGCGAAAGTACGTCAGAGCAGCCTTGATCTTTGCTGATAGCGTGCCGACCAAACCTTCTTCCGTGTCACGAATCTTGACAGCGGCGCTGTTAGGGTCGCCCAGGCAGAGTCTTACCTGTGCACCGAGATCGGCCCGCGAGCGCAGCATCTTGGCGATACGGGGCATTTGAGAAAGAAAGGTTCCCGAGAATACGAGCACATCGATATTTTGCGTTGACTCGTTGATCAGCTTGTTCCACGACTCCCTGGGCACGGCAGCCCGATTCGGGAAGAGTCGAACAAGCTCTGACTGCGCGGCAGCCGTGCGCTTATGTGCCTGACCTTCCAATACGGCGGGCCACAAATAGGCTTCCTCAGCGCCCAATAGCTTGGCTGCCATCCAGCGATGTTGCCGGTGTGGTGTGCGGCCTAGCGTCAACCAGCGCTCGACCGTCTTTGGGTCGACCTTGCAGGCCTCCGACAACCCTTGAACGGTGACATCACCCTGCAGCATGACGGTGCGTAGGCGTTCGTTCATGCTCCGTATTATCGGGGACGTTCGGGGACATTTCAAGCTTCGGCTGTACGTCCGGCGCATCCTGATGTCGCCTGGGAGTCGCGTCGCACCGTACGCTACAACCGTGACTCGCTTAATTCTGTGGGACGTTGACCACACGTTGATCGAGAATTCAGGTGTGAGTAAGGATATTTATTCCGCCGCATTCCGCTTGCTGAGTTCCGTGGAGGCATTCATTCCGGCAGTCACGAACGGTAAGACTGATCGCCTGATAATGCGCGATATGTTCAAATCCAACGATGTCGCGACGCCAGCATGGCCTTTGATAGAAGCTGCGCTTGCAGCCGCAGGCATCGGGAACCAAGAAAACCTAAAGCGGCGCGGCTACATTCTCCCTGGAGCAATTCCCATCTTGGAGTCTCTTGAGGCCGCACCGGACGTTGTTCAAACGGTTGTGACTGGAAATATTCGCCAAAATGCAATGTTGAAACTATCCACCTTCGGGTTGGATCCATTCTTCAACTTTGCAACTGGCGGTTACGGTGCCGACAGTGAGGCTCGCGACGAGCTTGTCCGCCTCGCGAGAATACGCAGCGAGGAGTTCTACGACTCTTGCTTCAGCGCCGCAAATACGATTGTTATCGGTGACACTCCGCGCGACGTTCTGGCGGCGCATCTCGGTGGTGCACGGATCGTGGCGGTGGCTACTGGACGGGATAGTGAGGCTGACCTTCGGGCGGCCGGTGCTGATGTTGTAGTCCCAGACCTTGGCAACTCTGAGGCAACGCTCAAGCTGATCTTGGAGTAGATCTGAAGAACGACTTTCGGCTCCCATCTTGGCGGATAGTGGGCCGCTGGCTTCCATCTCAGCGGGTGGACCTTTAGGACGTTTTGGGGTTCATCCAGGACGTCCGTGAAACGTCCCATTTGGTGGTGACGACGTCCCGCCTCGCACGGCTTTCATATCGGAATGGAACTGACCGCCTCACAGCAAGCAGGTCCCGCCCGGCTCGTGAGGGTGTGGTTCCGCCTGCATGTCATCGCCAGCCACACCGACACCGAGGCCGCCGCTGCAAGATACGAAGCAGCCATGCGGCGCCGGTTTGCTTCATGTCGTGTCACTAACGATCGTGTGCCGGCCGCGTTGGCTGGTGGCGGGTGACGCGTCATGGCAATGTCTACCTCGAAGAATGAGCCGGTGTCCGCACGCAGGATTCCACATTTCGCGTTCTCATGGTCCACGTGAGAACTCCACAACCGGTCCGGGGGGCAGAGTGATGCCAAGCGATCTGGCGGCACCATCCCGATCCATGGATACGGCCCGTAGCAGGCAGAGCGGGCGTGCAGACAGAGGTCTCTCCAACTCTCTACAGTCCGCGTTGGTTCCACCGCTCCACCGGAGCTTTAGCGCGGGGCGTTTGTTCACTGGATACCTCTCAAACCGGATAAGGCCCCATGAACCAACTGCGGCCGGCCGATGACAGACACCTCATTGCCCGGTCTGGTCGTGCCTCATCCGACTATAGGAGAGCTACCATCGAGCTCCTGTGGTCTCTCGATCCAGGGGAGACATCGTGCATGTGCACCAGGTCGTATTCGTATTGCTCTGCCTGCTCGCCGCGGCAGGGTACGCGGGGTTCTTCGCCGACCTCGCTCAGGAGGCGAGGGACCGGTGACGGCCGCGGTCGAACAGGCTCAACCGCGTCGCCACCGGGCGCGGGTCTGGTTCGGGAGCACGTGATTGCTGATTGCAACGCCGAACCGGCCTTGGCCGAAAGGTATGCCCACGCCATGTCGCGCTTCGCCGGGCTGAGGGTCACGAACGACCCGTTCCCTCCGCACCCGAGACGCCGGCCGAGGACAGCTGAGGTGGCCGACCACACCCGGCCAGTGATGCTCGGCTATTTCCTGGAGGCCTTCCTCATGACGCCGAGGGAGCGGGCGCGAGTCAAGGAGCAGTTGATCGAGTTCGCCGCCCGGGAGGGGTACGCGGTCCGCGCAATCTTCGTCGAAGGACTCGACACCCGACCAGCTGCCATCAACACCCTGATCGAGATGGTTAGGCGCGACAACCTGACAGCGGTCGTCGTCCCAACCGCGGATGACCTTGATCGCCGCGGCAGACGACGCCTGGAAGACGTGGGCGCCCACGTGGTGGTGGCGGGTTCCTCGCCCTGATCTGACGGGACCGGGCTCCTCATTTCCTCCACCCGCGGCTCCCTCAACCGCCGGTGAACCCGGTCCCGTCACTTACCGGAGTCCTCAGCCCCGAGATCCCCCAACTCTCTGCGCGCCGTCTCGGAACTGACGGCTCGCCTCAAGAACCGGCTGGCGCACCCGCTGTGAACGAGGCATGCGGGCGCCAGCCGTTCCAACCCCGAGACGGATCGGTCTCGGCGCGGCCCATCTCAGGATCTCAGAACCCGAGTCCGCTCCGGAGGTTTCGTGATACTCGACCTGCAGGCCCACCCCCGTACGACCGTGACCGTCCGACCTGGTCGAGCATTGTCGGGGACCGTGCGAGTGGACGGTTCGAAGAACGCCGCGCTGCCTCTGCTGGCTGCGGCGGCCGCGGCTCGGAGGTCGGTCCAGCTAGCCAACGTGCCCCGGAGCACGGATGCGCAGTTGATGCTAGCGCTGCTGGAGCAGAGCGGATACCGGCTGTCGTGGCGCCCGGGCGGCATCGTCGTTTCCCAAGAGCCCAGCTTCTCGAAAGCGCCCGAGCTGCCTGACGCTGCGAGGATCCGCGCTTCCTACTACCTCGTCCCTGCACTGCTGGCGTTGTACGGCCACGCGAAGCTGCCCTGGCCCGGTGGCTGCCAGATCGGTGATCGCGGCATGGACCAGCATTTCAAGGTCTACGAGGCGTTCGGAGACGACGTACAGACCGACAACGCCGGCTACCAGGTGACGGCCTCGACCACTCGCGAGCCGGTGACCGTGCGGCTGCCGTTCCGGTCCCGGGGCGCCAGCGTCTGCGCGGTGCTCCGCGCTGTGGTCGGCGGTCAGCGGCTGAGGCTGGAGAATCCGAATCTCTCGCCCGAGTTCACCGGCATGCTGGCCGCTCTGCGGTCAGCCGACTGGGAGATCACCCTCGACCAGCAGGCCCTCACCGTCGAGCCGCCCGTCACGGACTCCGGCGCGGAGCTGACGTGGACGGTGCCCGGCGACAAGATCGAGGCTGGCACACTGGCTGCCGCGATCGCTGTCACGGGCGGACGCGGCAGGATCGAGGGTGTCCATGGCGCCGACGTCGCCTCGGTGGTGGAGGCCCTGAACCGGCTGGGCATCCCCGCGAACGAGGAGCCTGACAGCCTGGTGATCCACGGCGTCGCCGAGCCCACCGGGCACGCGTTGCAAGCACTCGCCTCGCTTGATGCCGATGGCCTGGACGCCGACTTTGAGCCCGCCTTGATGGTGCTCGCGCTGAGCTTCTCCGGCACCCACGTCTTCGCTGACGACATCAACCCGGGCCGGCACGGCAACCTGCTGCCTCAGCTCACCCAGCTGGACGCCGTCATCGAGGAGTTGTCGCCCACCCGATGCCGCCTGACCGGACCGCAGCAGCTGACCGCAGCCGAGGTCCGGGCCACCGACATCCGTACGGGAACCGCGCTGCTAATCGCCGGGCTGACCGCGCTAGGTGCTACGACCATCACCGGCCTGGACCAGCTCAGACGCGGGCACGCTGACCTGCCCGGCAAGCTGCGCTGGCTCGGCGCCGAGATCACCGGGGACGAGGAATGACCGCGGCCCGGCCTTCCAGAAGTACGTCGCCCAACTGCAGCAAGCCCTCCTCGCAAGGCTCGGATCGAGCAAGGTTGACGTCGTGCACCTTCAGCACCTCGCCTTCGGCGGCACACCTGCCCTCCTGCAGGCGCTGCCCGACCATCCGCGGATCGCAATGGTTCACGGCACCGACCTGCTGTTTGCCGAGACCTACCGCGACCAGCTACAGGTCCTGCTCGATACCGCGCAGCGCGCGAACGCGATCCTCGTACCGACCGGAGCGATGGCCGACCATCTCCTACGGCTTGCCCCCACCACCGACCGGACCAAGATCCACCGGATCCCGTGGGGCATCCCGGACCATCTCCTGACCACGCCGCCGCCACGGTCCGAGCAGAACCACAACGTTCGAAGAACCTCGGGTTAGTCGATGTCCACGCCTGTGCATGGGGCCTCGACTCAGCGGTCGCGCCAGGCGAGGGGTGAGGTGTGGAGGGCTGCCTCGGCGAGGCGCTGGCCGAAGGGGGTTTGGATTCGGGAGCGGGATGATTCGATCCAGCCGTCTACGCGTTGGTACCCGGATTCGCGGTATTCGATCGCCTGCATCAGGCACTCGAGGCGGTCCGCGTCCTTGGCGCATCGTGCCTCGGTGGTCTCGGCGCTCTCGTACTCCAGAACGGCCTCGCGGATGCTCTTGGCTGCTTTGTCAGGAAGAACGGCGGTCTGGTCGTCGGTGATGCGCTCATTACTCGCAACCTCGACGTATGGCCGGGCGCCGTGCGGGATATCGCCGATCCGCGTCTCCTGCGAGTCGTGCCACATGCCGAGACACGCGGCCCGCGCCGGGTCGCCACCCTCCTCGCTGGCGATCAGGGCGGCAAGTTGAGCCACTCTGAGACTGTGCTCCGCAACGGACTCCGGATCGCGAACGCCGACGTGCCACCAGCCCGCCCGCCGGAGGCGCTTGAGAACGCCCATCTCGTAGGCGAAGGCGACAACGCCAACTGCCTCGCGGTCGGTGGTGTCGTCATTCAAGTTTGTCTGCCATTCATCGTTCAAAGTGTGGTCGGCGCCAGTTGGTCGCGCAATGAGATCTCGTCCATCAAGGTACGCCGTACTGCTGAGCCACCGGCATCGCTGAGTGGCGCGATACTGCTTATCCGTCGGGCTCCCGCCCAGACGTACTCGTTGCCGCCCGTCGGGACCGAGAAGTACAGCACGTCGAGGTTGCGCTCGCTGAACGCGGTGGGTCGTAAATAACGCGCGCCGCCGGTACCGCAGAGGTATTGGGTGGCGCCGACGGCGTGAGTGAGATCGGCCAAGCGCGCCGATCGTTCGGTGGCGGCGGTGACGTCGCTGCTGCGGATGACAGTCCCTGGCCAGCTCAGCAGGTCGAGGAGGGCATGGGTGGAGGCGATGGCGATGTCCGCGAGAGAGTCCGTTCGGGTCATTGCCTCGGCTACTAAGTTGATGCCCTCACCGACTGATGCCCAGTGAGGTCCGCGGCCATGGTGTTGTCTGGTCATCCGCAGGAGACGACGCCTGCTACGCTCCGGTTCCAGGATCTGGACGTCATTGATCAGGGTGTTTCGGCCCCGTGGCAAACGGACCGGCAACGACATCCATTGGTGCGCGGCCAGGTCGTCGCGTGGTCCTAGGCGGGCGCGATGCTGGTAGTCGCGGCGAGAGAACTGGACATCGTCCAAGGCGATCCAGATGTCAGCGGCGAAGAGCTTGGCGAGGGTCGAGAGCCGGGGGAACAAGTTCGGTTGGTGAATCGCGCAGCGCAGTCGTCGCGATGGCATCATGCCGTCATCAGGCGGGTGGTGTATCCGGCCGCTACCAATCGACTGTAGGCAGCCTGGACAGAGGCTGGGACCTGTTGCTCGATGGCGAAGCCGAGGGCGGGGTATTCCATCACCCGCTGGAGATCCCCGACCAGCATGTCTAGGACGAGCGTTGTGTCTCCGATGCTTGTGAGGTACTCCTCGAAGCTGATCGGCTCAGAGGCGCAGACTACTCGCACCTCCGGCCATACCCTCCGGCAAGTGGCGAATGCTCGTCGTTCCATATAGGGCTTGGAGATCAGCAATACCGACTTCACCGGGATGTCGGCAGCCGCCAGCAGATCGCGGGCGAACGCGATGTTCTGCCCCGTGTTGGTCGCTCGCGGCTCGACCATGAGCGCGGCGGATGGTACGCCGAGTTCGACGGCGTGTTCCTGGTAGTGCACAGCCTCGCCCCGCGGGAACCTTGCGGCTGTTGTCCGGCTGCTGGCGCCGGTGAAGACGATCGTCGGAAAGAGCTGCTCGTGGTACAGCTTGGCGGCGAAGGTCGCCACGCCGAGATCGTGGCTACCTAACCCGATCCCGATGTCGACCGGCTCCAGCCTGTGGTGCATCAGGTGATAGTCCCAGACCGTCCTGCCGTCCACGAGGTCCTGAGCCCGGGTCTCCTCAATCATTAACTGACCTTTCTCTGGGCCGCCTGCCCCTGGGCCGATCCAACGATACGGTCGATACTCGCAACCTGGTGAGCCAACTGATTGGCCACGGCAAGCTCGCGACATCGTTCCAGAGTCGTCATGCCCTCCGAACGAGTGGTGCCTTCGGACAGCAGGATGTGCCCGCGTGCGGTGCCCAGCTTGACTTGCTGCAGCGGCGTTACGACAGCGCTGTCGGTCATGGCGATGTCAATGTGCCGATGTGCGGCATCTCGCCGATCCAAAGCCAGATGGGCGAGAGCCAGTTTCTGGTGCGCGACTTTCCATTCTTCCGGTTCGTCGAGCTCCTCGAACTGCGTGATGGCGGACTCGATCGCTTCGACCGCCGCCACCTTTTCGACGCCGCCTGACGAGGGCGCCTTCGTCAGGGCCGTTCCGATCCACAGTTGCGCGCGGGCACGGTCGATCGCGCCGAGGCGCGGATCGGGGGCGAGTTCCCGATAGCGCCGAGCCGAGCGCTCGAGTTCACCGGACATCTCGAGAACGACGGTGAGGAGCAGTTCGATCTGGGCGGTGCGGCGCTCTGCTTTCATGCAGTTGAAGATGCGAAGTGCCTGGCGATACGCCGACACCGCCGAGCCGGGACCCAACAGGCGACCCTGATCGCGGGACACATCACCGAGAAGCATGAGGGTGCGTCCGCGCAGGTGAAGATCCTGCTCCTCAAGCTTGCCGGTGTCAGTGCGGATTAGCCACCTCTCGGTCAACCTGGACGCGAGCGCGAAGTTCTGCTGCGAGGCGCAGAGCCGAGCCCGGTCCAGATCGTCGGTCCAGTCATCCCTGCTCCAAGACTGCGACGGCAGTGCGCTGTACGGAATCGTCTCGGAGAGATTTGTCAGATCTTCGAACCGGGCGCGCTCGTCCGCGCTGGCGTGAGCCAGCACTGTGTCTAGCGCGGCCTGCATCGTGGGCTGCGGGTGGCGGCTTCCGCCATTCGACTCCCACTTCGAGACCGTCCGAATGGCGACGCCGAGGTGCTCCGCGAATGCGCGCACGCTGAACCGGAGCGCCTGTCGCAGGGCTCTGGCTTCTCGCCCAGTCCACGTGTTCACGGTCCGCACGGCCTTTCCTCCCTGAAGCAATCAAAGCAGGTCACCTGGTGGTTCCGCACCGAAAGTGCCACGGATGTGCCACAGGCGGTCATTGGGCCGAAGTGGCCGGGAGACGAGGCTGGTTCTGCGTCAACGGGCCAGGCAGTCAGTCAGAAACGCGGTCCACGATCACCAGCCGGCGGGCGGGCGTACTGGGTCCCTGTCACCTGCGCCCGTCCGCTGTTCCACAGCGACTCTCTGATTGGTCAGGAGATTCGATGAACTACGTCTGGACAGCGTGTCCGAGGGGTCTTTCGGCGATGGTGGCCTTCGGGATCGCCTTCTTCGGAGTCCCGCGTTGCAAGGCGGCCTGCGGCGATGAGGCATCCGCGCCATTTCGCTGCATGGACGCCCATCCAAGACCGAGAGAGCCGTATTCAGCACGTTGCCGCAACGGATCAGGAAGGCCGGAAATGATATCGGAAGCCGCCGACAGCTCACGCCATCCCGTAGAGGGTTGGCCGTCGAGGAAGTGGAGACGTCGCCAGCTGCATTCGAGGCCCCGGTCGAGGCAGTCAACCGCTACGAAGTCACCGCGGTGGTGCTGCCGAGCATGCTGCACTTCGCCGTCTTGAGCGCACCGGCAGCCATCAAGGACTACTTCGAGCGTGCCACTGGTGCCCGCGTCATGGTTGCCAACTCGCCACCCTGATCTGACGGGACCGGATCTCCTCCGCCTCGACGCGGTCCTCACGCGACGGCGCCGGTCCTGTCACTAATCGTCTCTGTCTGAGTTCGCCGACCCGCGTATTTCCTGACGGCTCAGACAGGGCCTACTGGCCGGCCAACGGGTGCTCGTGAACCAGTCCCTGCACCCGTTAGCCGTTCCACCTCCGAGGTTCGGACGGAGATCTCGGGGAAGCCCGGCTGGGCCCTCGTGTGCTTGTCGAGGGACAGCGGGCAGCCTTTCCATCGAGCGAGAGTGAGGCCCCAGATATGTCGGACATCCAGCGGTTGAAAGCTCAGCTCTACCAACTCATGACCGAAGCCCAGCAGGGCGCGGGCAGCCTCGGCGGCTTCCGGCAGAAGTTCGGCCAGACCAGTGCGCAGGTCCAGGCGCTCATCGCTGGATCCGCCACCGGGGCCGATCGCGACATCTCGCAGTTGTTGGACGCTGCCGGGCGGTCGCTCGAGCAAGCCGTCGAGTCGTTGCAGATCGCCGCGCAGGGGTGCCGCAGCTATGCCGACCAGATCTAGTCGGCCTCGCCCCCCGCTATGCCCTCCGAGTTGCAACGTGTCGCCCAAGGCTTGGTCGACGCGCTAGTCGAGATGCCGCGGATCGTGGCGTACCTGCAACGCACAGCTCAGAAGTGTCGTGAGAATGCTGGCCATGTCGGCGGCATGTCGAACAATCCGGCGGCACGGATGGCGGCGATGCAGCTGGACGAGGCAGCACGGCGCTGTGACGAAGCCGCGCAATACCTCAGCCACGCGCCGCCAAAGGCCAGAGCTTGGGCCGAGCATATGGTCAGTGGGGTACGGACAGCTGGACCAGGCGATTCCCCAGGACCGAATCGATCGGAAGGAGCAGCCGGAAGGACGCCCCCGACGGAAGGCCAGCGGGAGAAGGGCGGATCGGAGCCAGGAGCCAAGAAGATACCGGGGGTCGCGGATGCCGGCGATGAGCCGAGTGCGGAGGACGGGCCACCGCCGAAGATCAGCCACGGCGAGGCACTCGGCCTGCTTCGGAAACTGCCGGTGCGACTGGGGAAGATCGGCCATCGCGAGAAGACCAGAGGGATCTGGAAAGGCGACGACGGCAACGAACACGATCTCATCAGCGGTCAGGGTGACTACTACCGCCAGGCCCAGGAGTTCGCGATCAAGCACCGGCTCGGTGAGCCGCCAGGCAGTCTCAGCATCACGTCACATGTTGAGATCAAGTTCGCCATGCTCATGCGCGAGCGCGGCCTGATGAACGAGACGATCGTCATCAACAAGGAGACCTGCAAGGGCGACGCCAGCTGCGATAAGTGGCTGCCGTACTTCCTGCCGCCAGGCGCGAAGTTGACCGTCTACGGCCCCAGCAACTTCAAAGAGACCTACCCGAAAGAACCCCCGTCCGGAGGGACAATACCAACATGACTTACACCGTCAGAGCGTTCTTCAAGCACGCGCATGGCCCCGATCCGGTGATCCTGTCATCTGCTGATGATGTTGACGCGCTCGTCGATGCCGTGCTGGCGGAGGAGTTCGGCAACTCCGTGGCGGCTCTCTACGTCGCCGAGCGGCCAAAGACGGAACGCGGCATGCCGGATCACGAACTGCGCGCGGCGTTCAACAGCGAAGCGGGCGTTGGTGGTCTGCGCTACGCAGGCACGCACAACGACGTGGCCGGCGTCTGGTACGCATCGGGCAAGCCGAGCGAGCGTGACGAGGTCTTTTACTACTACATGGGTCACGACGAGGGCTGGCCCAAGGACTCCGAGGTGCCGATCGAGGACGTCCGAGCTGCGATCAACGAGTTCTTCGAGAGCGGCGGCAACCGACCAGCCACTGCGGAATGGAAAGCCTGGCCTGAGGCCGTCGCCTAACGTTTCGACGATTCACCTTCGTGGTCGCGCAGATCCCCAAGCATCGTGTCAGCGACATTGTGACCGCGAGCTGGGAAAACCCGTCCCGGTGAACGTCGCACAACGTAGTACGAAAGGCGAGGCCGGAGAACCGACTGTTCTCCGGCCGTCGTCCTTCGGGTGACTACTTCTTGACGGTTTTGTTGTATTGGTCGATCTGGGGCTTGATCGAGTTGGCGGCGTCGGTCATTGCCTTCTGCGGGTCAGTGCCCAGGACCGCCTTCTCGATACCGTCCTCAGCAGCCTTCCGAGCCTGGGGCATGACGCCGAGGATGCAGCCCGACGAAGCGTTCGACGGCTTGGTGCCGTGCAGTTGCGTGATCGCCGTGGTGAACTGCGGGTACTGCGCAACCCACGCCTTGTCCTCCGGCAGGTCCAGCGCCTTGGAGTTGATCGGGAAGTAGCCCGTCCCGGTGTGCCAGGCGGCCTGCTGCGCCGGCGAGGAGGCGAACTTCACAAACTCCCAGGAGGCGCGCTTCTCGGCGTCGGAATGACCCGGGCCGTCCACCCACAGCGAGGCGCCACCGATGATCGGGCCGCCGGTGTCGCTCGCGCTCAGCTTCGGGAACGGCGCCGTGAGGACGG
>JAWWOY010000280.1:0-2502 GCA_033851195.1 Kribbellaceae bacterium
CCACAGCATATCCTGTGGTCCGACCACACAACTAGACTGCCGCCCGTGAACAACTGCGAGGCCGCGTGAAGAACTACGAGCTGGTGCTGAGCCGGGTCGAGGCGGATCTTGCGGCCGGCCGGCTCCGGCTCGGTGGCCGGCTGCCCGGCGAGCGGGCCCTGGCCGAGCAACTCGGCATCAGCCGCCCCTCGGTGCGGGAGGCGATCCGCGTACTCGAGGCGATGGGGGTGGTCCGGACGGCGACCGGCTCGGGCCCGGACGCCGGCGCCGTGATCGTGGCGGAACCAGCCTCGCCCCTGACCTCGCTACTGCGGTTGCATCTGGCAACGAACCATCTGCCGATGGGCGACATCGTGCAGACCCGGGTGCTGCTTGAATCCTGGGCCGCCCGCGAGGCCGCCTGTCGCCGACCGCGGAAGGACGAACTGGCGAGAGCCGAGCAACTGCTCGACACGATGGACGACCCAGACCTCACGCCGGAGGAGTTCCACTTGCTCGACGCCGAGTTCCATGTGGCTCTGTCGGCGTTGGCCGGGAACGTGCTGATCGCCGCGGTGATGTCGTCGCTGCGCTCGGCGATCCACGGCTACGTGATGGCGGCGGTGCCGAACCTGCCCGACTGGGAGGCCACGGCGGTCGGCCTGCGCGCGGAGCACAGATTCATCCTCGCCGCGATCCAGGCCGGCCGGCCGGACCAGGCATCGGCCCTGGTCGTCGACCACATCGAGGGTTTCTACCGCGCGGCTCAGCTCAGCTGACCGCCGGGCGGTTCCGGCCGACGCGAGTGGCTCGGGCGCTCCCGGCCAGTGACGCGTTGCCACAGGCTCCCAATCTGCTGCCACAGGCTCCCAATCTGACGACCGGTGCGCTGGGCACACACGCCGGTACATCGGCGGGCTCCTCCCGACCGACACTAGGTGTCGGGTGGTAGCGCCCCCAGGCAGGTGCCGGGTGGATAGCACCCCGGGGTCGGTGTCGGGTGGATAGCGCCCGGGCTAGGCGCGGCTGGTTCGCGTGCCCGGGCTCGCTGGACGGTTGTGGGCACACCAGACCGGAGATCCGCCGGCGCACGGGACTGGGAAATGGCCCGTCATGGTCCGCTCGGTCCTGACCCCCGTCGCCCCGGTGGAATCCGCTGGCCGAACCCGGCAGGGTTACCGCTCGAACCTGGGAGGGTTACACCCCCGACCAGGCCGGTTGTCCTCCCCGAACAGCGCCGATCCCCTCCCCAGCCGGTTTGGGGACTCCTACTACCGCCTGGAAAGGTGTAGGAGTCCCCAAACCCCGCGGCGGGACCCCGCGAACCCGCTATGGGGACCCCTCGAACCCGAGCCCGACACGATTCCGGCGGTGGACCCGCTGGTCGACGGCAGCGGGACCGATGAACGGCGACACACCGGGGAACAACGGACCGATGAGCCTCCGACTCAGGACCCTCCGCTTTCCCCAATTCAATTGGCCGCGGGGAATCATGAAGAAGTACGGCGAAGGCCAGGAATGAGGACAGCCCCGACGACTAGGTGCAGCGAGGCTAACCCGAGCTTGGCCCCGGCGCCGATACCGCTGATGAGTGGGCTGCCCAAAGACAGCGCGCACCCGATCAGGGCGACGATGGTCCAGATCTTCCGGGCGTTCGCCGTCCGCCGCTCCAGCAACGCGAGCAGGCCCCAGCCGGCAAGGGCCATCACCACCGACGCGATGAACACCGAGGCGCCACCGATGTGCATCGTCGAACCACCTTGCTCGGCTTCGAGATCGAGCCCTGCCACCTGCGACAGCAGAGCCCACACTGCGAATGCGGCGATCACCGTGGCCCCGACGATCGCAGGGCGGCCGCGGGTCGCCATGCGGTTGCCGCTGTTGTTCGCGGTGTTGTCCGTAACGGTGTTGTTCGCGGAGTTGTCCATAGCGGTCATGCTGTCTGTCCATTTCTCTCGTGTTCTCTCGTGCTCTCGCGTGACTTGACGGCCGCAATGTTCCTTCAGCACGCCGTACGACGGCATCGACCGCGCGGCTGGATCCATTCGGCCTGAAGTCGGTGCGCCTTCGACTTTGGTCGGTGGCAGGCTGTCCGTACCGGCGCCTAATCTCGGCGGCATGGACGAGACCTGCGGTACAGCTCGAGCCCACCGGCGAGGGGCCGCCATCGCCTTGAGCACGGTGGGATCACTGACGGCACTGACGATCGTCGGCCGCCATGCCAACGCGGACGGCGCCGGGTGGCTCCTGTTCGACATTGCGCTCGGGTTGGCAGCCTGCGGCCTCCTGCCGCTGCTGGTTCGTCGGCCGGTGCACGCCGCACTGGCCCTGGCCGCGTTGGCTGCTCTTTCGCCTGCAGCGACGCCGGCATCGACAGTCGGAACGCTGCACGTCGCCCAGCGCCGGCCGTTGCGGGTGGCGATCGGGGTCGCGCTGGCCGGGGTCGCAGGACATCTGGTGCAGGGCCTGTGGCGGCCGATCGACGGGCTGAGCCTGCTGTGGTTCATCGTGCTCAACCTGGCG
>JAWWOY010000302.1:0-3947 GCA_033851195.1 Kribbellaceae bacterium
CGCTGGCGAAGTTCGCGCCGGACTGGGAGCCGCCGCAGGTCGGGGGAGAGGCGCTGGTGCAGACCCACTGCCACCAGCACGCCGTACTGGGGTTCGACGCCGACAAGGCGCTGATGGCGGCGGCCGGAATCCGGGCGGAGGTGCCGGATTCGGGGTGTTGCGGGCTCGCGGGCAACTTCGGCTTCGAGAAGGACCACTACGCCGTGTCTAAGGCCGTAGGCGAGCGGGTCCTGCTGCCCGCCGTACGGGAGGCGGCCGAGGCGACAGCGGTGGTAGCGGACGGATTCAGTTGCCGCACCCAGATCGCCCAGGGGACGTCACGCCGCGCAGTGCACCTCGCGGAATTGCTGGCAAGCGCGCTGCCGGACAGTTGAGTCGCGTCGGGTGCCGCTGAGCCGCCCAGCAGTTGGGTTGCCCGCCGAGTCGCTTCAGACGGGGACGGGAGTGCGCGGATGAGCCGGCCCAACTCGTCGTCGGTGTTGTAGTAGTGGGCAGAGGCGCGGACGAGGTCGGGCAAGCCTCGGCTCGGAAAGGTCGAGGCAGGCGTAGTCGACGAGTGAGACGCTCACGTTGATGCCTTGGTCGGACAGTTGCCGCTGGGCCAAGGCAGTCGCGGCTATGCCGCGGCTTTTGCAGTCCCGGCACTGTGTAGAGCTTCGCTTCATTCGCATGGCCGTGGTCATCCCTCAACCCATCAGGCGATCGGCGTCCAGCCGACGGACAAGGTCGGCCGTCACAGTGGCCGCTCGGCTCCAGAGTCAAAACCAAAGGGTCGACGATTACGTCAAATCAACGCGCAGCGCGGCCGAGCCACATCCTGAGGAGCTTGGCGACTAGAGTGCCTTGTCGTTGAGAGTCCGTTGGGCACATCGGGTAGAGCGACTGAGGCCCGGCGCCGGTGATCAGGTTTGTCTCGATCAGCCTTGTTGGCCGCTGGTGATCGGCGACCCAGGACTGTCCACCCGTGGAGTGTCCAGTGCCGATGTGACAACCCGATGAGTTGCCGATCGGTTGGATCAGATCCTGCTCGCGCTTGCTCGGCTTGGGCCCACTGGCCGGAATGGACCCGGAATCGTTCGGGCCGACGTTGAGCAGCGGGTCATCCAGGAATGGCTGGAGCGTCTCCCGCAGCACGGGGTCCTGGTAGTAGCGCAGCCGCTCGGCGGCGTCTCCGCGGCGCAGGTCGTTGAGGGCGGCCGCGCTCTCCGTTCGCACGGTGACGGGCTGATCAGGGAAGTCGACTCGGTAGACCAGGTAAAGCAGTTCGCTCCCGGATCCGCCCGGGCCGGCCGGGCGCCGCTCAAACGGCAACACCTCCCCGCGAAACCAGCCTTGCCTGCCGCCCCGCTGCCCCGTCGAATGGGCGAGGATCGTGTCGCCTGGGCTCAGGTCGAAATCCGCCTCGGTGGGGCCGGTGCCCGGGGCACCCGGCGGCGGCGGCTCGCCGGCAGTGGGGACTCGATCCTCAGACCCGCCCTTAATGGCCTCGGGCAGCAGGTTCTTCATGCTCAGCGCGTCGTCCAACCCCATCACGGATTCCAGCAGCTCCAGGGGAGATGCCTTGGCCAGGGAGAGTCGCGACTTGGTCCCTCGCGTGGCCGAGAAGTTGAACAGCTTGAATCCTTCGGACTCGTACAGCTTGAGTTCAGCCGCGCTCGCCCCAGGCTTGCCCCCCGTGTCAGGGAACTTCGATGCGTCCATAAAGGGCAGCAGGCGCAGGACGACCGACAGTCGAGCCGAGGAATCGAAATTCATCCCAATCTTCAGATCCGGTTCCAGGGTGAACTGGGTACGCACAAGACGGCCGCCCTCAAAGTCCAGGTCCACCTTGCTCTCTGCCAGCGATGCGCTTGGCGAGAACCGCAGGTCCATTCGTGTCTTGAGGACGGCATCAAGGTCGGCCAGCCAACTGAACCCGGTCGCCGAGAATTTGACCTTCAAATACGGCTCGTAGTGGAAGCCCAGGGAACCACCCACGCTGCCTTGCAGCAAGGTCGCGGTCAGTCGGAGCCGGCCGTCGAACAGCCCGGCAGCGGCTTCGTAGTTCTTGCCCACGTGGACCCCGCCGAGTTCGGCGCCCTTCACCAGGCCGTATACCGCACCCGGGAGGCCAAGTACCGTGCCGCCGACTAATGCGCCGGCCAGCCCTCCGCTCACCCCGCCGACGGCCGCACCGACCTTCCCAGCGGTCTCGTGCTTCGGCTTCTTCTCCGCAATGTGCGAAGCGGATATCTCGCCGACGATAGGCGACAAGGTCAGCCCCGCGTTGACCTTAGCGCCCTGCTCCTCGCCGATCTCGGCGGCGACGGAGAGCCACTTCCCTGCAGGGATCGGCGGGGTGCTCAACGACCCCTTTCCAATCTTGAGCTTGTCGATCTCCGACGTATCCAACTTCCAGCTTCGCGGGGTGTCGGAGAACACGATCCGCACGGAGCCGTCCGGTGGGAGGACGACCGCTGCTTGTTCTGCTGCGGTGGGCGGAACGCTGGTTGGCTCGGAGTTGTTCGTCGGCTTCGCTTGGCTCGGCGCGCCGGCCGAGGCACCTGCGTCAGCTGGACCGCCCTCCTGCCGCTGGATCATCACGCGGGATACCGCGGCATTGCCAGCGCTGCGCTGCAGCTGCTGCACCTGCCAAGGTCGGGCAAGCTCCGGAGTCACGACGGCCGGCAGATAGCCACCGTGATCCGCCCGCCTTTTGCGCTCGACCGAGCCACTGGCCGGCGCAATGCGCATCTCGTGCTGCACGATTCAACGTTAAGCGGGTAGCGGACTGTGGAGGCAGTCCGCCGCGGGCACCCAAAAGGCCAGCCCGGGCTGCCCGATCGGGCATCGCGCTGCTGCCAGGTAGCTTGTTCGCGGCCATCGGAATCTGCCCGCTCGCGGCCACCATGTCGCGTCCGCCTTGATGACGGAGGGTTAGCGGTCGCTGGGGTCCTTTCCGCCTTGGGAGTCGCCTCAGTTGTGGCTGTCAGCCCCAGGTTGTCGACTCGATACCCGAGCCAGTCCACGAAATCGACTGCTCCAAGCTTCACGCTCGTCGAGCGAGGTGCGCGCACCTATCGCGGCAGATCCGGACGTGCCGAGTTACTCGTGGGCATACCGGCTGGGGTGCGTCGCAAATCAGGGCTCGTGGCCGTACTGGGCGGATGAAGAAGGTTGGGGTCAGCCTGGGGTGAGGAGGCAGAACTCGTTACCTTCCGGGTCGGCGAGGACCGTCCACGTGACATCGCTCTGGCCTAGGTCGATGGCCGTGGCGCCGAGAGTCCGTAGTCTGGCTGCCTCGGCCTCCAGGTCGTCACCTGGGTATGGGCGGAGGTCGAGATGGACTCGATTCCACACGGTCTTTACGTCGGGCGTGCGGAGGAACTGCAGGTATGGGCCGACGCCCTTGGCAGAGCGCAGTACCGCGTTGTGATCGCTCATCTTGTGCAGGGTCCAGTCCATGGCCTCGCCCCAGAAGCGGGCCATAGCTCGCGGATCCGCGCAGTCGACCACGACCGTGGCGATCGGTCCAGTGTCTCGGATCGGGTCGTGCCAGTCCAGCACGCAGAACTCGTTACCCTCCGGGTCGGCCATGACCGTCCATGGGACGTCGCCCTGGCCCACGTCGGCGGGTGTTGCGCCGAGATCCTTTAAGCGCGCCACCAGCTCCGCCTGATGGGCCGCCGAGGTGGTGGCGAGGTCGACGTGCACGCGATTCTTTACCGTCTTGGGTTCCGGGGAGGCGACGAGGTCGAGACAGACGGCGACGGGGTCGGGGTAGACGAAGCCCTCGGGTTCGAGGTTGGTCACGCCAGGTCCCTCGCTCGAGACTCCCCAGCCGAGCGCCTCCGCCCAGAAACCGCCCAGCACGGAATCGTCCCGAGCCTTCATGTTGATTTGAACAAGCCGCGTTGCCATGCCGACGATGCTAGCGACAGTCCGGCATCAAGATCAGCCGTACTGAT
>JAWWOY010000314.1:0-10633 GCA_033851195.1 Kribbellaceae bacterium
GGCAGTGTGGGGTCCATCGGCGCGACCACCAGTCCGGCCCGTGCCGCGCCCAGGAGCGCGACGACGAACTCGGCGTTGTTGGCGCAGACCAGGCCGACCGCGTCTCCGCGACTCAGCCCGGTGCTGCCGAGTCGGGCGGCCACGTCATCGACCAAGGCGGCGAGGGCACCGTAGGACAGGTGTACCCGGTCCCCGGTGACGAGCGCCCGGGCCCCGGGACGATCGCGCACGTGCCGGTCGATGAGATCGGTAAGGCCTGCGATCGCCGGGGGTCGGTACCGGTTCGCGTCGCGCGCAGCTGCTGCGATCGGAACGGCCATGACCACCACCTCCTTGCACGGGTCGTTGATGAAGGCGTCATCTTCTTCGAGCCTCCGTCGGCCCCGTCTGCATTTCCAATACGCGCTGGCGACCAGCCGATAGCGAGCGTCTATCAACCGTCTATCAACGCAGCCGTTGGGAGGCGCGAGCCGAAGTTGATAGCCGCTGCTTATCGGCTGGTCAGAGAACGGTCTTGAACGCGACGGTGCGTGCTGTCGACAGTAGACAGTAGACCGAACAGTAATAACCGCGAACTGGCATAACCGCACAGCAAGGACTCGGACTATGACAACCGCTTCCACAGTCGAAACCACGGCAACTGTCGCCGACGCTCCGGCCGAGCTCACCGACGGGTCCCACGTACTCGTCGACGCGCTCAAGCTGAACGACATCCAGACCATCTACGGGGTGGTCGGCATCCCGATCACCGACCTGGCCCGCCTCGCCCAGGCGTCGGGCATCCGCTACATCGGGTTCCGTCACGAGAGCGACGCCGGGCACGCGGCGGCCGCGGCCGGGTTCCTGACGAAGAAGCCAGGCGTGTGCCTGACGGTGTCCGCCCCGGGTTTCCTCAACGGTCTCGTCGCGCTCGCGAACGCCACCAGGAACTGTTTCCCTATGATCCAGATCTCCGGGTCCAGCGAGCGGCACCTCGTCGACCTCCAGCAAGGTGACTACGAGGAGCTCGACCAGCTGGCGGCGGCCGGACCGTACGTCAAGGCGGCGTACCGGGTGAACCGGGCCGAAGACATCGGCCTCGGTGTCGCCCGCGCGATCCGCACTGCGCTGTCCGGGCGTCCCGGCGGTGTCTACCTCGACGTCCCAGCCGCGGTGCTCGGCGAGGTCCTCGACGCGGCCGCTGCCGCCGCATCGCTGCGGACTGTCGTCGACGCGGCGCCGCGCCAGCTGCCCGCGCCCGAGGCGGTGGACCGCGCGATCGCCCTGCTCGCCAACGCCGAACGGCCGCTGGTCGTGCTCGGCAAGGGCGCCGCGTACTCGCAGGCGGACGAGGAGATCCGAGAGTTCATCGAGACCACCGGTGTGCCGTTCCTGCCCATGTCGATGGCCAAGGGCCTGCTGCCCGACGACCACCCGCAGTCAGCAGCTACTGCCCGTTCGCTGGCGCTGCGCCGGGCGGACGTCGTGATGCTCGTCGGCGCGCGGCTGAACTGGCTGCTCGCGCACGGCGGGGCGCCGCAGTGGAACCCCGACGCGCAGTTCATCCAGGTCGACATCGACCCGACCGAGCTGGACAGCAACCAACCTATCGCCGCCCCGCTTGTCGGAGACGTCGGCTCGGTGATGAATGAACTCCTCGAGCGGGCCAAGCCGGGCCAGATCACGGTCGCGGCGCCGTGGCGCCAGGAGCTCACGGCGCGCTCGGCGCAGAACGTCGCCAAGATGGCTGAGCGCCTCAAGGCCGACCCGCACCCGATGCAGTTCTACGGAGCGCTGCGGGCGGTCCGCGACGTCCTGCGTAAGCACCCCGAAGCGTACGTCGTCAACGAAGGCGCCAACGCGCTCGACATCGCCCGCAACGTCATCGACATGCAGGTGCCGCGCCACCGGCTCGACAGCGGCACCTGGGGCGTCATGGGGATCGGGATGGGCTACGCGATCGCCGCCACCGTCGAAACCGGCGCCCCGGTCGTGGCCGTCGAAGGCGACAGCGCCTTCGGCTTCAGCGGCATGGAACTGGAGACAATCTGCCGCTACCAACTGCCCATCGTCGTCGTCATCCTCAACAACGGCGGCGTCTACCGCGGCGACGATGCCAACACCGTCTCCGCGGACCCGTCGCCGACCACCTTGATGCTGCACGCCCGCCACGACCGCATGATCGAGGCATTCGGCGGCAAGGGCTACCAGGCGACCACGCCCGCTGAGCTCACCACCGCCCTTACCGAGGCGCTGGCATCGGGCGGCCCGGCGCTCATCGACTGCGTGATCGACCCCACGGACGGCACCGAGAGCGGCCACATCACCAACCTCAATCCGAAGGGCATCAGCGGCGGCGGCGCCATCACGCCGACGAAGCAATGACCAGGCTCGACGACCACCCGGACACCCGCACCAAGATCATTGACAAAAAGGACACCGATCATGAATGACCTGCCACTTACCGGAACCAAGGTTATCGACTTCACCGGGGTCCAAGCCGGCCCGGCCTGCACCCAGATGCTCGCCTGGTTCGGGGCCGACGTCCTGAAGGTCGAGCGCGTCAACGGCGGTGACGTGACCCGTAATCAGTTGCGCGACATCCCCGACGTCGACGCCCTGTACTTCACCATGCTGAACAGCAACAAGCGCTCCCTCGCGATCAACACCAAGACCCCCGAGGGCAAGGACGTCCTGGAGAAGCTGATCCGTGACGCCGACGTACTGGTCGAGAACTTCGCGCCGGGAGCCATGGACCGGATGGGTCTTTCGTGGGAGCACATCCACGAACTCAACCCCCGGCTGATCTTCGGCTCCGTCAAGGGGTTCAACGACGACTCGCCATGGGCGGACCTCAAGGTCTATGAAAATGTGGCGCAGTGCGCCGGTGGCGCCGCCTCGACCACCGGCTTCTGGGACGGTCCGCCGACCATCAGCGGCGCGGCCCTCGGCGACAGCAACAGCGGGATGCACTTGCTGATCGGCATCCTCACCGCGCTCCTTGCCCGGGAGAAGACCGGAGTCGGCCAGAAGGTGTCGGTGTCGATGCAGGACGCCGTGCTCAACCTGTGCCGGGTCAAGCTGCGCGACCAGCAGCGCCTCGACAAGGTCGGCTACCTCGAGGAGTACCCGCAGTACCCGAATGGCACGTTCACCGACGTCGTACCCCGTGGCGGCAATGCCGGCGGCGGCGGACAGCCCGGCTGGGTGCTCAAGTGCAAGGGGTGGGAGACCGACCCCAACGCATACATCTACTTCACGATCCAGGAACAGAACTGGGCGCAGACCTGCCGTGCCATCGGTAAGCCCGAGTGGAGCGACGACCCGGCGTACAACACCGCCCAGGCCCGCCAGCCGCACATCTTCGACATCTTCGACGAGATCGAGAAGTGGCTGGCCGACAAGACCAAGTACGAGGCGGTCGACGTCCTGCGCGAGTTCGAGGTGCCCTGCGCGCCCGTGCTCAGCATGAAGGAGATCGCCCAGGACCCGGCGCTGCGCGCGAGTGGCAGCGTCGTCGAGGTCGACCAGAAGGGGCGCGGCACGTACCTGACCGTCGGGAGCCCGGTCAAGTTCTCCGACTTCACGCCCGCGATCACCGGCGCGCCGCTGCTCGGCGAACACACCGACGATGTCCTTGCCGGTCTCGGCTACGACGCGGACGCCATCGCGAAGATGCACACCGACCAGATCGTCTGACCTGGATCGTTCCGTCCCACCCTGCGAAGTGCCTTGCCTACCGGTCATTCTGAGCTCTAGACGAGTCCAGAATCCCTTGCAGGTAAGGCACTTCGCTGCATCCACGCCGAGCGTGCAGCCCCGGGCCGATTACTGGTAGAGGACGGCTGCGATCTTCGGGTCGTCGATGTTGGACTTGTCGTACCAGAAGAAGCCCGTGTCGATCACCTTCGGCACACTCTCGCCGCGGATCACCTTCATCGCCGCGGCAACTGTCTGCTCGCCGATACCGACCGGGTTCTGCGTGATCGCTCCGGCCATCGTGCCGTTCTTGATCGCGTCGATCTGGGCCTTGCCGGAGTCGAAGCCGACGATCTTGATGCCTTTCTTGCCGGCCTCCTCGACACCCTTGACGACGCCGATCGCCGAGCCTTCGTTGGCGCCGTAGATGCCGGCCACGTCGGGGTTCGACGCGATGATCGACTTGGTGATGTCGGCCGACTTGGCCTGGTCGCCACCGCCGTACTGCGGTGGCAGCAGGGTGATACCGGGCGCGTTCGCCTTCATCCACGCGACGAACCCGTCGCGCCGGTCGATGCCGGTCCTGCTGGTCTGGTCGTGCACCACGAGTGCCACCTTGCCCTTACCGCCGAGCAATTCGGACAAGTGCTTGGCCGCCTCGGCGGCCGCTGCCTTGTTGTCCGTCGCCGCGGTGGTGACTGGGATGTCTCCCTCGACGCCGGAGTCGAACGCGACCACCGGGATGTTCTTCGACTTCGCGTCCTCCAGCAACGGAGCGGCGGCCTTGCTGTCCAGCGCGGCGAAGCCGAGTGCGTCCGGACTCTTGGCGATCGCGTTGGTCAGCATGGTCATCTGAGCCTCGACGTCGGCCTCGGTCGGCGGGCCCTCGAAGGTGATCCGCGCCCCCTCCTTCGCGGCCTGCTGCTCGGCGCCCTTCTTCACGGCCTGCCAGAACTGGTGCTGGAAGCCCTTCGAGACGATCGCGATGTACTTCTGGTCACCGCCGCCCGCGCCACCGCCACCCCCGTTACCACCGCATGCCGCGACCGCCAGTGTCATCGCAGCGACAGCAAGTGCTGCCCCGAACCGCCGTCTGTTCATGTCGATCCAGCTCCTCGTCCGGTTGATGTCCAGTGTCCGTACTTGTCAGGCTTCCTTCTTGCGCATCATGTCGGCGTACACCGCGACGAGGATGACGCAGCCGAGAATCACGTTCTGCCACTCCTGCGGGATCGACATGATCTGCAGGCCGTTGTTCAGCACCGAGATGATCAGCGCCCCGATCACGGTTCCGACGATGGATCCCTTGCCGCCGGCAAGCGACGTACCGCCGATGACGACGGCCGCGATCGCCTGCAGCTCGTACCCCATCCCGGTGGCCGGCTGCGCCGACCCCAGCCGGGCCGAGATCATCACTCCCGCGAGGCCGGTGAACAGGCCCGCGAAGGTGTAGACGACGATCTTCCATTTCCGTACGTCGATGCCCGAAAGCGCTGTCGCGTCCTCGTTACTGCCGATCGAGAATGCGTACCGGCCGAGGATCGTCCTGGTCAGCAGCACGCCCGCGATCACCGCCACCACGGCGAGAATGATCACCGCGTTGGGAAAGTTGGGGATCAGGTTGCCGCGAGAGATCTTGGCGTACGCCGGCACGTCGTTGAAGTAGATCGGCGTGCTGTGCGAGAGCACCAGCGCCAGGCCCTGTGCGACGAGCATCATCGCCAGGGTCGCGATGAAGGGCGGGATCTTCAGGATCGCGACGTTGAAGCCGTTGATCAGCCCGAGCAATCCGCCGAACAGGATCGTGCCGAGCACACCGAGCACCAGCGGTATGTGGAGGTTGACGATCATCACGCCGGACATCACAGCGCACAGGGCCATCCCGGTGCCGATGCTCAGGTCGATGCCGCCGGTGATGATGACGAACGTCGTACCGAGGGCGAGGGTGCCGATGACCACGGTGCTGTACAGGATCGCGAGCACGTTGCCGTAGGTGAGGAAGTTCGGGCTCGCGATCGCGAAGACGACGAAGATGACCAGCAGGCTGGCGAAGGCGAGGAATTGCTGCAGCCGGTCCCTCAGGCTGACCGTCACTGCACCCGCCACCGAACTGGGCGCAGGCGTTGAGGCTGTGGGGGTCGTCACCGTTCACCTTCTTCCTTCGTCAACTTGTCCGTCAACTCGTCTGTCCAGACCGAGCTCGGCCGCGTCCTGCGGGTTCTCGTCGGGCCGCAGCGTCGCGTAGTGCATCACGCTCTCCGGCGTGGCTTCGCTCGCGTTGAGCGTCCCGGTGATCCGACCCTCGCTCATTACCACCACCCGGTGTGCCATCCGCAGCACCTCGGGAAGCTCCGACGAGATCATGATGATCGACTTGCCCTGGTCGACGAGGTCGTTCAGCAGGGTGTAGATCTCCTCCTTGGCACCGACGTCGATGCCGCGGGTCGGTTCGTCGAAGATCATGATGTCGCAGTTCTTGAGCAGCCACTTGGCGATGACGACCTTCTGCTGGTTGCCGCCCGACAGGTTCTTCGCCGTCTGCATGATCGACGGTGTCTTGATCCGCAGGGAGTCGACGTACCGCTGCGACTTCGCCCGCATTGCCCGGTCCCGCACGAACCCGAGCGAGGCGAACAGCTCGCTGATCGAGCTGATCGTGATGTTGGCGTTGACGTCTTGTTCCAGCAGCAGCCCGAAGTGCTTGCGATCCTCCGACAGGTAGCCGATCCTGTGCCTGGCCGCGTCGGCGGGACTGTGGATCTGGACCCGCTCGCCGCGCAGCGTGACCGTGCCGCCCTCGGCCCTGTCGGCGCCGACGATGGCGCGTGCGACTTCGGTGCGTCCGGCACCCATCAGCCCCGCGAATCCGAGGATCTCGCCCTTGCGCAGGTCGAAGCTGACGTCCTTCAGCAGCGCCTTCGTGCTCAGGTCCCGGACGGACAGCAGCACCTCGCGGTCGTCGCGTACGCCCTCCGGCTTGGCCTCACCGGTGATGGAGCGCCCGACCATCAGGCCGATGACCTCCTTCATGGTGGTCGCCCGGGTGTCCACGGTCGCAACGTACTGGCCGTCCCGCAGTACGGTGATCCGGTCGGCGATCGCCTTCAGCTCATCCATCCGGTGCGAGATGTAGATGATGCCGGTGTCGGGACCTTTGAACCGCCGGATCAGCTCGTGCAGCGTCGCCACCTCGGCGTCGTTCAGCGCGGCCGTCGGTTCGTCCATGATCAGCACGCGGGCGTCGTACGACAGCGCTTTGGCGATCTCGACCATCTGCTGCTTGGCCACGGTGAGACCGCTCACCGGCGACCGGGGGGAGAGCGGGAGGTGCAGGCGCTCGATCAGCTCGGCCGCCCGGGCGTTGAGCTTGCGCTCGCTGAGGAAGAATCGTCCGACGCGTGGTTCACGGCCGATGAAGATGTTCTGGGCAACCGTCAGGTCGGGCATCAGGTTGAATTCCTGGTGGATGATGTTGATGCCGAGCTGCTGCGCATGCCGGGGGTTGGCGGGCTCGAATCGGTCACCGTTGAGGAAAAACTCGCCGTCGTCGGCAAGGTAGATACCGGACAGCAGCTTCATCAGGGTGGATTTCCCGGCGCCGTTCTCACCGACCAGGCCAAGGACCTCGTTGTGGCGCAGGTCGAGGTGCACCTCAGAGAGTGCCTTCACCCCGGGGAAGCTCTTGCTCACGCCCACCGCTCGCAGCAGTGTCGCGGAGTTCGAGGGCATTAACGCCATGGCTCCACTGCACCACAGACCGATGTCACTCACACCTTCCCGCGCCGTGTCTTTCGTCGGCCGGGCGCGGAACATCGGTCAGCGCACTCAGGCGCGGGCGCAGGCCACGTCGCAACGCCGGCCGGTTACGCAGGGCGGCCAGGTCAATCCGCTGTGGGGTCATTTCGGCGAGGGTCACTCCTCGGGCAGTCGCTGACCTTGTCGAGGGCAACCAGTCGCATATCCTCGTAGGGCTTGCTGACACGCGGCTCGCGGAGAGCGACCAGATCGCAGGAGACACCGATGAAGGGTGATCGAGTCGAGATAGTCGTCGACATCGGAGCTGCCACCCGCACTTACGAGATGGCGGCAACCAAGGCCGGACGTCGAGTGGAGACCGCGGTCCGACGTGGCTTGGTCGAGGTCACCGAAGTGACGCGCAGTGGCGCTGTCGTCCGCACAGCACGATTCATGGCAAGTCGAGTCGTCGCCCTGGTAGAACACCCTGCGCAAGAAGGCAACCCAGCCGAGCCCACCCAACATGCCTGAGCTGGGACGGCCGGCCTCGCGCCGAGAGCCCGGGGGGGAGGGCTCGATCGGGATGCGAAGTCGACCGCCTTCTCAAGTGTGCATGACGAAGGCAACACAAGCAGTCCCGCCGGGCTCGGAGCACCTGGACCAGCGGGTCCGACCGGCTCGGCTCCCGCGCGTGACAGGTCGGCGCCAGCGAGTGTAAGACCGAGCCGGACGTCCACTCCCCGGGTCCTCCGGAGCGCCATCCGATAGGCCGAGGGCGTTGCACGGCTTGCCGCGACGCTCATGACGCGAGCCCGGTGCGCCAAGCCGCTACGGTGACGGACGTACCGACCCAGCTGGGAACGACTTCAGCGGTCGGGTCGCCGGGCCGTCCAGCACAGCGCCGTCGGGGTTGAAGCGGGAGCCGTGGCAGTTGCAGTCCCAGGTGACGTCGGCGTTGTTCCAGTTGAGCGCGCAGCCGACGTGAGTGCAGACCGGACTGACCGTGTGCAGCTTGCCGTTGGTGTCCCGGTAGGCGCCGACGGTCTCTCCTTCGAGTTCGAACAGACCGCCCTGGCCAACCTCCAAGTGATCCAGCCCGCCCTTGAGCGCACGAACCAGGTGGCCGGTGGCGAAATCCGTGCCGACTTTGAGGTTGTCCTTCAGCAGCTTGGCGACTGCATGCGCGTCGCCTATTCGGCTGGCGTCGTACAGGTCGGCCGTCGGGTTGTCGCGGCCGGCGATCAGGTCGCGGAGGATGCCAGCAGCAACCATTCCGTTGCTGAGGCCCCACTTGTGCATGCCAGTGGCAACCAACGTGGCCGCGCTGCCGGGGGACCTGCCGACGTACGGCAGCAGGTCGGGCGTGCTGTAGTCCTGCGCCGACCAGCGGTACTCGGGCTCGGCGGCGAAGCTCCAGGTCGAGGCGACCCAGTCGACCAGACTCTGGTAGACCGCCCCGGTGTCCTCCACGGTGCCGGGCTCGTGATCACCGCCGACCACGATGAGGCCGTTCGGTCCACCGCCCGGCCAGGGCCGGGTCGAACGGACCGGGGACTCTGTCGAGATCGCCATCCCGACAGGCGCCTCGACCGGTAGCCGGACAGCTATTCCGTGCGACATGCTCGGCCGGGTCCTGGCGAAGAAGGCACCGGTCATACCGGGCGGGAGCAGGGTTGCCAACACGGCGTACTCAGCGCGGACCACTGGACCGGCCTCGGTCTTCACCTGGACGCCGCCCTCGTTGTCCTCGACCTGGATGGCACGGGTGTGCTCGAAGATCCGCCCACCGGCTCCCGTCACCGCGACGGCCAGGCCGGCGAGGTAGCGAGTGGGATGCAGCTGGATCTGGTCGTCGAAGCGCACCGCTGAGTCAGCGGGGAGCCCGAGCTCCGTCCCGCCGACGAAATGGGCGGGAAGCCCTAGGGACGCGGCCACCTCGGCCTCGCGCCTCAACGCCTTGCCGGACTCGGTCGAGTACACGAAGGCAGGCGTCCGGATCAGCTCGCACTCGATCCCGTGGAACTCGGCCAGCTCGGCGACCTGGTCGACCGCCGCCTGGTTCGCCGCGGCGTACTTGCGCGCTTTGTTGGGGCCGTGACGATCCAGCAGGTCGGCATAGATCGCGCCATGCTGGGACGTCACCTTGCCGGTGGTGTTGCCGCTCGTACGTGAACCGAGCCCGCGCGCTTCGATCAGCACGACGTCGGCGCCGTCCTTGGCGACCAGCAGGGCGGTGGTGAGTCCGATCCACCCGCCACCGATCACGACGACATCGGCCTGCACGTCGGCGTCGAGGGCGTCGTACTGCGGGAGCTGGGCGGTAGCTGACCAAACGGAGACCATGCGCGCCCGGTACCCCCGTTGCTGCGCGGGAATGCGGGGTACGGCGAGGTGTAAATCCACTGCGTCCGGGCACAGGGAGCGTAAGTGGCCACCGAGCCCGCGGGCAAGACGGTCAAGTAGGCCGCGCGCGTTGGGCCTATCAGCGCGTGCGGCCGCCAAGACTCAGCGGACTTAGCGGACGCCGATCACGATTCCGCCGTACAGGCGCGGGTACTGGCAGCCTGATGACGGAGGTTCGCGATGTACGCCAACGGACGGCTGGAGCCGCTCCAACTCCACGACGGGGCTGACCTCGTCGGCCGATATCTCGACCAGGTGGCGCACACCGCCTTGCTGACCGCAGCCGACGAGGTCGAGCTGGCGAAGCAGATCGAGGCCGGCCTGTACGCACACCAGTTGCTCAGGCAGCCGGCCCGGGACTCTGGCGTGGACCGCGTCCGGGAACTGGAAGCCATCGCGTACGACGGCCAGTTGGCGAAGGAACACATGATCCGCGCAAACCTGCGCCTGGTCGTGTCGGTGGCGAAGCGCTTCGCCTGGAGCGGGTTGGCCTTCCTCGACCTGATCCAGGAGGGGAACCTAGGTCTCATCCGCGCGGTGGAGAAGTTCGACTACACCAGGGGCTACAAGTTCTCGACCTACGCGATGTGGTGGATCCGGCAGGCGATCCAGCGTGGCATCGCCGACACGGCACGGACCGTACGGCTGCCCATCCATGTCGTGGACGAGCTGAACAAGATCCGACGGGTCGAACGCCGGCTGGAGGTGAGCCTCGGCCGCAGTCCGACCGCCGGCGAGATCGCCGCCGAGGCGCAGCTTGCCACTGCCCGGGTGACGGAGCTGAAGCAGCACGCGCGGGCGACGCTGAGCCTGGAGA
>JAWWOY010000319.1:0-9651 GCA_033851195.1 Kribbellaceae bacterium
GCCCATGCCGATCAGCAGGTTCCAGTTGTTCAGGTCGCGCATCACCGGGATGTCCTGGCCGGCGACGTAGAAGACAACCAGCCAGATCAGGCCGAGCAGCCAGCAGGCCAGCATCGCCGGGGCGACCCAGATCCGACTGGTGGTACGGGGCTTCTTCGGAGTCCGCTGCACCTTCTCGGAAGACTTCTTCTTGTTGCGACTGCTCGACTCGGGCACGACTGAACTCCTTGGGGGCGACGCATATATGCTGGGCACGGCCTCGGCTAGCGTAGTGCAGACGGGAGCAATGGATCACGGGTGAGAAGACTGAGGCGTTTTTCTCTTTGGCGTGCGGCTGCGCCGATAGCACTACTGTGCGCCGGGCTCCTGTTCGCAACAAGCGCGACGAACGCTCGCGGCACCGACCTGCGACCGAGCCGGAACACTACCCTCACGAGCCTGCTCGAGGAGCAGAGCCGCCGCAGCGCGAGCCTGACCCGCCAGCACGCTGCCCTGACCCAGGATATCGAGGCACTACAGGCCCAGCAGGGGTCCATCGAGCCCAAGTTGGCCGCGCAGTTGAAGGATCTCTCCAACCAGGTCGGCACCACCGCGGTCACCGGTCCCGGCCTGACCGTGACGCTGAAGGATGCACCGCCCGAGGTCGTGAAGGACAACCCGGACGTCGACCCTGACTGGTTGGTGATCCACCAGCAGGACATCCAGGCCGTGGTGAACGCTCTCTGGGCGGGTGGTGCCGACGCCATCTCGATCCAGAACCACCGGGTCATCTCCACCACCGGGATCAAGTGCGTAGGTAACTCGGTGGTGCTGCATGGTGTGCCGTACCTGCCGCCGTACAAGATCACGGCGATCGGTGACCGGAGCAAGCTGCAGAATGCCCTGGACAACTCGCAGTACATCAACAACCTGCAGGACTACGTGGTGAAGTACCAGCTCGGCTACGACGTGAAGTCGGAGTCGTCGATCGCCATGCCGGCGTACGAAGGAACGCTGGAGCTGCAGAGCGCGACCGTGCCGGGCTTCGAGAAGAAGCCCTCCGTCAGCCCGTCGAGCACTGGTCGGTAAGGCCTCGTAAGTCGGTAGGCCTGTCAGAATGGACCGCATGCCGCGGATCCTCGTCATCGACAACTACGACTCCTTCGTCTACAACCTGGTCCAGTACCTGCAGCAACTGCAGGCCGACACCACAGTGCTGCGCAACGACGAGGTAACCCCCGACCAGGTGTCCGGGTACGACGGGGTGCTGCTATCCCCGGGCCCCGGTACGCCGGAGGAGGCGGGAGCGTGCGTCGACATCGTCAAGGAGAAGGGCGGCGAGGTACCGATCTTCGGGGTCTGCCTCGGCCTCCAGGCAATCGGCGTCGCGTACGGCGGTGTGGTCGGCCGCGCAGACGAGTTGCTGCACGGCAAGACCAGCCAGGTCTACCACGAGGGCGCGGGCGTGCTGGCCGGGCTCGCGTCGCCGTTCACGGCCACCCGGTACCACTCGCTCGCGATCGCCGAGGACAGCGTGCCGGAAGTCCTGCAGATCACCGCGCGCACCGACGCCGGCGTGATCATGGCCGCGCGGCACCGGGACCGGGCGGTCGAAGGTGTTCAGTTCCACCCGGAGTCGGTGCTCACCGAGGGCGGCCACCGGATGCTCGCCAACTGGCTGGAGATCTGCGGTGATCCGGACGCGGTCGCCCGCTCGGCCGGGATGGCTCCAGTCGTCAACTGAAACCGGTCCACCTCCAGCCGATCACGGGTCAGCGTGGTGGTTGCCCGGCGTGAAATCCCCCGTTGCCGGGCAGGCCGAGGGTGGGTGACGGGTTGCCGGAGGGATCACCGCTCGGCGACGTCGGCGATGTCGGCGACGTCGGGGTCGTCACGGGTGGCTTGACCGCGATGGTGATGATGACCTTGGTGCCCTTGTCGACCCTTTGCGTCGGCGCGATGCTCTGCTTGATGACGGTGCCCTCGGGCGCGGACGCGTCTGGCGCCTGGACGTAGCCGACGTTGAGGCCGGCCCCCTTCAGGATGCTGGTCGCGTCGGCCTGGGACTGGGTCCTCACGTCCGGCACCTGGACCTTCACGTTGCCGGTCGAGACCGTCAGCGTGAACACTTGGCCGGCCGGGTACTTGCTGTTCGGATCCGGGCTGATCTTCAGCACCTGACCGGCCGGCGCAGGGTCGTCCTGGGTCTTCGCGTCCGTCGCGACCTGGAAGTTGCCCGGTGACTTCTCCAACTGCGTCCTGGCCTGGGACTCCGTCTTGCCGATCACGTCCGGTACCGGGAACAGGCCCGGCCCGCCGGAGACCACCACGGCGACCGTGCTGCCCTTATCCACCATCACGTTAGTGGGCGGATTCTGCCTGACGATCTTGCCGACGGGCACCTGGTCGTTGGACTGCGTGGTCGAGGCGACGTTGAGACCCTTCTGGGTCAGCAACGTGGTCGCCTGTTGGATGGTCATGCCGGCCACGCTCGGTACGGCGACCTGGACCGGGCC
Organism: Kribbellaceae bacterium; assembly: GCA_033851195.1. GTDB lineage: Bacteria > Actinomycetota > Actinomycetes > Propionibacteriales > Kribbellaceae > Kribbella. The sequence continues at coordinate 2,496 of JAWWOY010000319.1, forward strand.
CGCCGGGGTGTCGGCCTTACCGTTCAGGTTCGTGAAGATCGCGTAGGCGCCGACCGCCACGGCGACGATGGCCAGGCCAAGGAGGAAATAGGCCAGCCCGCGGTTCCGGCGGGATTTGGCCGCCTGCAGTTCGTCGTTGCCGTCGCCCGGCAGCAGGTCGTCCGGCTGTGACTGGCCGTACGCCGCGGCCGCCACCGCCGTGGGTGCCACCGTGCTCGGTATCGAACGGGTCTCGGCCACCGCTGCCATCGGAGCGGTCACCTGCTGTCCGGAAAGCACCCGGTGGATGTCCTGCCGCATCTCGGCGGCGCTCTGGTAACGGTGCTCACGGTTCTTGGTCAGCGCCTTCAGGACGACGGCGTCGACCTCCGCCGGGATGTCCGGATCGAACGAGGACGGCGGAACCGGCTCCTCCCGGACATGCTGGTAGGCCACCGACACCGGCGACTCGCCCACGAACGGCGGCCGCCCGACGAGCAGTTCGTACAGCAGGCAGCCGGTCGAGTACAGGTCGGAGCGGGCGTCCACGGTCTCGCCGCGAGCCTGCTCCGGCGACAGGTACTGCGCCGTTCCGATCACCGCCGCGGTCTGGGTCATGGTGGAGGAGGTGTCCGCGACCGCCCGGGCGATGCCGAAGTCCATCACCTTGACCTGACCCTGCGGGGTCAGCATCACGTTGCCGGGCTTGATGTCGCGGTGCACGATGCCGGCCCGGTGGCTGTAGTCCAATGCCTCGAGTACGCCGGAGGTGATCTCCAGCGCGCGTTCGGGCATGATCTTGCGGCCCTCGCGGATCAGGTCGCGCAGCGTCTTGCCGGCGACGTACTCCATCACGATGTACGGGATGGTGACGCCGGAGCCGTTCGGGTCCGGCTCCTCACCGGTGTCGTAGACGGACACGATGGTCGGGTGGTTCAGCGACGCGGCCGACTGGGCCTCGCGCCGGAATCTGGCCTGGAACGTCGAGTCACTCGCCAGATCGACCCGGAGCCGCTTGATCGCGACCGTCCGTCCGAGCCGGTTGTCGACGCCCTTGCGGACATCGGCCATGCCCCCTCGACCCAGCGGCTCGCCCTCTTCGTAGCGACCGCCGACGAGACGTGCCTGCGATGTCATTCCTCTGCCTTCCGACCTGCGCGGATCAATTCTTGCCAAAACATAGTCAACTTGCCCACCGTAGCCGCGGCCACACGTAGCCGCGGGTCACCTTGACGGAACGCCACCGGGACGACTCGTGCCATCACTGCCCGATCACCGCCCGCATCACGGACTTCGCGATCGGCCCGGCCAGCGCACCGCCGGAGATGTCGGTCCGGGCCACGCCGGCATCCTCGATCATCACCGCCACCGCGACCTTCGGGTCGTTCGCCGGTGCGAAAGCGGTGAACCAGGCGAACGGCGGCCTCTCCGGCGACGTCTGCGCCGTACCGGTCTTGCCGGCCACCTGGACCCCGTTGATCTGGACCGACTTGCCGGTGCCGTTCTGGACCACGTCCACCATCATCTGGGTCAGCTGCGACGCGACCTGCGAGCTGACCGCCTGGTGCAGCGACTCCGGCTTCGTGTCGGACACGGTCTTCAGGTCCGCGGTACGCACACTCTGCACCAGGTACGGCTTCATCACGTCGCCGCCGTTGGCGATCCCGGCGGCCACCATCGCCATCTGGAGCGGGGTGACCCGGACGTCGTACTGGCCGATCGCGGACTGCGCGACCTGCGGCTGGTTCGGGTCCGCGGGGAACTGGCTGGCGACCGCGCCCAGCTCCGGCAGTTGCCGCTCACCGAAGCCGAACTTCTCCGCCTGCTGCCGGAGTGCGTCCGCGCCCAGGTCCAAACCGACGGAGCCGAACGCCGTGTTGCAGGAGTTCCGCAGCGCGACAGTGAGGGTGGCGTTATCGCTGCCGCCGCAGTTCCTGTGGTCCTCGTTCGGCAGGCCGACGGTGGTCTGCGGCAGTTGGAGCACAGCAGGCGACCGGACCTTGGTATCCGGCGTGTACTTGCCACTGGACAGCGCCGCGGCGGCGGTGATCAGCTTGAAGGTCGAGCCGGGCGGGTAGAGCTCCTTGATGGCCCGGTTCGACATCGGCCGGTTCGGGTCCGCGTTGAGCCTCTTCCAGGCTGCGCTGACCTTGTTCAGGTCGTGACTGGCGAGCTCGTTCGGGTCGTACGACGGCCTTGAGACGAGTGCGAGGATGCGCCCGGTCTTCGGCTCGATGGCGACCACCGCGCCCTTCTTGCCGGCCAGTCCGTCGTACGCCGCCATTTGGGCCCTGGCGTCCAGCGTCAGGGAGACACTGGCGCCCTGCTGCTGCTTGCCGGTGACCACATCGACCACCCGCCGGAAGGCCATCGACGGATCCGAGCCGTTCAACTGGCTGTTCTCGTTCAGCTCGAGAGCGGCGCGGCCGTACAGATAGGAGTAGTAGCCGGTGACTGGCGCATAAGCCTGGCCGGGCGCGTAGCTGCGCTGGTACTTGAACTGGTCATTGATCTGCTTGCTCTGCGCGATCGGCGTGTTGCCGACCAGGATCGGGCCACGGTTCACGGAGAACTGCGAGTCGCGGACCCGGTGGTTGTCGTTGCGGCCGTTCAGGGCCGCGGCCCTGAAGGCCTGCAGGTAGGTCGTGTTGGCCATCAGCGCGAGCATCATGATGATCGCGGCCACGGCCAGTCGTCGGATGGCTGAGTTCACTGCTTCTGCACCGCCAGAGCGATTGTTTCGTCGGAGACCGGTGCCGCCGGCGTCTGTGGCCGGCGGGCCTGGTCGCTGATCCGGAGCAGCAGCGCGATGATCGCCCAGTTCGCGACCAGCGAGGTGCCGCCGAGTGCCATGAACGGGGTCGCCAGACCGGTCAGCGGGATCAGCCCGGTGACGCCGCCGATGATCACGAAGACCTGCAGGGCGAACGACATGGCCAGACCGGTCGCCAGCAGTTTGCCGAAGATGTCCCGGCAGCCCAGAGCGGTACGCAGGCCGCGCTCCACCAGCAGGGTGTAGATCAGGATGATCGCGATCATGCCGGTCAGCCCGAGCTCCTCGGCGAACGAGGAGATGATGAAGTCGCTCTGGCCGTAGAAGCCGAGCAGTTCCGGGTGGCCCTGGCCGAGTCCACGGCCGAGCACACCGCCCCAGGCCTGGCCCATCAGCGCGGTCGCGACCTGGCCGCCGACTTCGTTGAACGGGTTCAGCCAGTCAGCCACCCGCTTGTGCACGTGGCTGAACATGCCGTACGAGAGGTAGGCGCCAACGGCGAAGAGCAACCCACCGATGATCAGCCAGCCGGCGCGTTCGGTCGCGACGTACAGCAGGAACAGGAACAGGCCGAAGAAGAGCAGCGACGAGCCGAGGTCCTTCTCGAAGACCAGCACGCCGAGGCTGACGCCCCAGGCGATCAGGATCGGGCCGAGGTCGCGGGCCCGAGGCAGGTCCAGCCCCAGGAACCGGTGCCCGGCCAGGGTCAGCACGTCCCGCTTCACCACCAGATAGCCGGCGAAGAAGACGACCAGACACAGTTTCGCGAACTCACCGGGCTGGAACGACATGCCCGCCAGCCGGATCCAGATCCTGGAGCCGTTCAGGTCGACCCCCAGACCCGGCACCAGCGGCAGCATGAGCAGCACGAGACCGGCCAGGCCGGCGGTGTACGTCAGCGCCTGCAGGCGGCGGTGGTCGCGGACCAGCAGGATCATCACCAGGAACAGGATGATCCCGACGGCGGTCCAGGTGATCTGCTGCGGTGCCGCCGGCGGGCGTGGCTTGTTCCCCCCGGCCTGGGCGAGCTGGGCCAGGCCGAGGTCGACCCGGTGGATCATCGCGACGCCGAGCCCGTTGAGGACCACCGCGCAGGGCAGTAGCACCGGGTCGGCGTACGGGGCCCGGTAGCGCAGTGCCATGTGCGCGAGCAGGGCCAGCAGGCCGATGCCGGCGGCGTAGTACCCAGTGCTTGCCGGCACCTGGTTCTGCACGGTGAGGCCGATGTTGACGTAGGCGGCGACCGAGACGCCGACGGCCAGGATCAGCAGCATCAACTCGACCCCGCGGCGGGTCCGCGGGATGACCTGGATGACCGAGGTCGACGCGGTACTCATCGAACCCCGCCGCAGTTGTCCGGGTTCACCGGGACGGACGGGGTCGAACCGGGGATGGACGGGGGTGCAGTCGTGGGCTTGCTCACGGGTTTTGTCGGAGGCTTCGTCCCTGGCTTGCTGCCGACGGTGACGGGCGGTGGCTTCGGCGTCGGCGTCGGCTTGGCGGCGCAATCATCGGCGGCCTGCTGCAACTTGCCGACAATGGTGCGGGCGTCGCTCAGGCTGTCGGCCTGGATGTTGCTCTCGACCTGCTCCCGGTTGTACGTGGGAAGCTTGTCGACCTGCAGTCGTTGCTGCTCGTAGACGTTGGACAAGGTGACGCCCGGGATGTCAGCCTCCACACCTTTGAAGATCGCGACGTAGTCGCCGTCGGTGCCGACGTAGTACTGCCGCTGGGTCCAGCCGTAGGCGAACCAGCCGGACCCGCCGATCAGGACCAGCACAACAACCAGCACAGCTAGTCGCCGCAGCCACAGGAACCGCTTCGGCGGCCGCGGGGCGTACCGCAGTTCCTCAAGGTCGACATCTGCCGCCGCGCCGGCCGCGCCGCCGTCCGCAGCCCGCAGTACGTCGACGGTCGGCTCGGCCCGGCCGGTACCGCCCTGGGCGAGTTCAGCGGCCGCGCCGACCAGTTGCGGTTGGACGCCACTCGACGGGGCGGTCTCGACCACATCGGCGACCACACAGGTCACGTTGTCGTTGGAGCCGGCCTCGAGCGCGTGGGTGATCAGGTCGACCACGACCGAGTCGGGTGTGCCCTCGGCCATCGAGGTGGCGATCACCTGGTCGCTCACATAGTCCGGCAGGCCGTCACTGCACAGCAGCAGCCGGTCTCCCGCCTGGACGTCGAGCATCTCCAGATCCGGGTCCGAGTCGGGCCGGCCGTCCAGCACCCGCAGGATCAGGTTCCGGTGCGGGTGGGTGAAGGCCTCTTCCTTGCTGATCCGGCCCTCATCCACCAGCGACTGCACGAACGTGTGGTCGTGGCTGAGTTGGTACAGGTGGCCGTCACGCATCCGGTAGGCCCGCGAATCACCGAGATGGGCCAGCCCGAGTTGTTGCCCGTCGAACAGCAGCGCGGTCACGGTGGAACCCATGCCCTCGCGCTCCGGGTCCTCCTCGACCAGTTCGGAGAGCCGCTCGTTGGCGCGATGCACCGCGCCGGCGAGGGCCTCGATCATGTCCTCTCCGGTGATGCCCGGCTTGTCCAGCTTGCGGATCACCTGGACGGCCGCAGCACTGGCCACCTCACCCGCGGCGGCGCCACCCATGCCGTCGGCCAGCAACAGCAGGTGCGGACCGGCGTACGCGGAGTCCTCGTTGTTGCGGCGGACACGGCCGACGTCGGACAGTGCGGCGTAGTCGAGCGACAAGGTCATGGCCGCGCCCTACTTCGCGATGTTCAGCGTCGTACGACCGATCCGGATGGAACCGCCGATCTCCGCCGGGACCGGCCGGGTCACCCGTTGGCCGTCGAGGTAGGTCCCGTTGGTGGAGCCGAGGTCCTCGACCCACCACTCGCCCTCGGACTGGAACAGCCGGGCATGCCGGGTGGAGGAGTAGTCGTCGTCGAGCAAGATCTGGCAGTCCGAGCCGCGGCCGATCACCACCGGCTCCTCGCCCAGGGTCGCGCCGACACCGGCCTGCGGACCATCGGCGATCGTCACCGAACCGGGCGCGCCGCGCTTCTTCTTCGAGGTCTTCGCCGGCCGGTTGTTCGCCGTGGCGATCGGGGTCGCCATCGCCCGGCTGTCCACTTTGGCGCCGAACAGGTCGGACCTGATCACGGACAATACCGCGAGTACGAACATCCAGAGCAGGGCCAGGAACCCCAGCTTGATCAGGGTGAGTGTCAGTTCCGACATGGAAGGCCAGTCACCACCCGCTGCTCGGCGGCTGGGCGATCGGCTCGTCCGCGAGGCGCAGCGTCATGGTGGTGTTCCCGATCCTCACGGTCGATCCGTCGGTCAGTTCGGCTTCGGCCGCCCGGCGCCCGTTCACCAGGGTGCCGTTGGTGGAGCCCAGGTCGACCAGGACCACCCTGACACCCTCGGGGTCTTCCGGCATCAACCGGATCTCCGCATGCCGCCGTGACACCCCGGGGTCGTTGATCTGGATGTCGGCGTCGGTACCGCGCCCGAGCACCACGCCCGGCGGGTTGATCGGCCGGCGCCGCCCGTTCACCTCGAGCATCACCTGCGGTGCACCGCGGCGTACCGGCGGTGGTCCTGGTGGCGGCTGCACCGGCGCGCTCTGCAGCACCGTCTGGCCTTCGTTCGCGGGAGGCAGGCCTTCGCCCGCGGCAGGCCGGGGGCGCTGTGGCGTCCCGACGGTGGCGCTGCGGACGCGGAACTTCCCGGTCGGCAGGTCGTCGTGCTGGGTCAACTGGATCTCGATCGGTCCGGAGAAGGTATAGCGCTGAATGTCCGCGTGGTCGCGCAACTCGTTCGCGAGTTCGTGGCTCAGGGTCTGCCCGTAGGCGTTCAGCCGTCCGAAGTCATCCGGCCCGAGCTCGATCAAGAATTGGTTCGGGACCAGCCGGCGGTCCCGGGACAGGATCCGCGCCGTGTTGTCGATCTCGCGCTTCAAGGCGGCGGCCAGCTCGATCGGCTCCACGTCACCCTTGAACGCGCGTGCGAAGACACCACTGACGAGGCCCTCAAGCCGTCGCTCGAAGCGCTGCAGCGGTCGCACGCGTCCTCCTCACGGTCTGTCGTCGGGCGGGGCCCAACGATCGTGCTTGCCGTACGGCACCACCATCAGGCTGGCCGTACTTCGTTGTCCACCGCGTGCGGTGGACACACCTGTACGACGATTGATCGTATCGGGAGGTTCGACCTAACCCGCAATGTCAGACTCACACCGGACCCGTGCTAACCTTCTTCCTCGGTTGCGGGTCTCCGGTTTTGGGGGCGAAACAGCCAGCGCGCGAGTGGCGGAATAGGCAGACGCGCACGGTTCAGGTCCGTGTGCCCGAAAGGGTGTGGGGGTTCAACTCCCCCCTCGCGCACAGCGTCTCAACTCCCGGTCAGGCTCCAGCCCGACCGGGAGTTTCTGCTTCCCGGCC
>JAWWOY010000330.1:0-10929 GCA_033851195.1 Kribbellaceae bacterium
TAGGCGACGGCGTGCGAACGGTTGCGGAGCTGGAGCCGGGTGGTGAGGTCGTGCAGCACGTTCTTCACCGTGCGCTCGCTGTAGCTCATCCGTTCGGCGATCTCGGCGGTGTCAAAGCCATCCGCCACCAGCCTCAGCACCTCGATCTCGCGGGGCGAGAGGCCGGCGAAGGTCAGCCCGCGCGGGGCCAGCACCTGCCGCTGGAGCCGGCCGAGCTGGTCCAGCAGCCGCCCGAGCAAGTCCGGCGGGATCTCGCCGTCGCCTGCGGCCACTCGCCTGATGGTCCGCACCAGCGCGTCCGGCGTGGCGTCCATCCGGCGCAGCAGTCCGCCTACTCCGACCTCGGCCGCAGCCACCAGCGCCGATTCGTCGAGAACGGTCGCGACCAGGACCAGCCTTGGCATATCCCCCCGTCGCAGCGCCCGCATCTCCCGGGTGGTGTCGTCGTCCAGCTGATCCGTCACGACCACCGCGACGGTCGCCTGGTCGACTTCCAGCTCGTCGACGACTCTCACCTCGGGTCGCATCCGGAGCTGGCTGATCACCCCCGCCCGCGAGATCGGGTCCAGCCCGTGCACGTACGTCGCAATCGGCCTGCTCATCTGAGCCCTCCCCTTGGTCCGGCCTGAGCCGACACTAGTCTCCTGCACCGGAAGTCCGTGCGTTAGCTCCGGTGTCCAGGTAGGTACAGGGTTGCGGGTCACGCTCAACAGGGGTTCAACAAGCGCTCCACGGCTCGCGAGATGTCACGCGTAGCCGAGGGTGATCAGGGGGCTACTGCTGGTGGTTCTGGTTGGCGTGCAGCGTCGTCGGCAGGTGGGCGTGGTCGCCGAGCTGCTGGACACCGGTGACCAGGCCGCCGGTCAGGTTGCCGGCTGCGAACGAGGTCTGCATCGTCAGCGCGGCGAGCCCCGCCTGGGAGTCGTTCAGCTGATGCCGGGCGGCTGAGCCGGTGACGATCTCCAACCGGCGGCCGGCCGGGTCGACGTACACCAGGACGCTGAGGTCCGGGTCGTCCAGCTGGTTCAGCAGCTCGAGCGCGAACGGGCGCGTCTCGGAGTCGGCGCCGCCGACGTACACCGAGAAGTGCAGGCCCGAAGCGGCCTCGGCGTTGCGGATGGCGCGCTCCAGGTCGGAGAGCTGGTCGGGGGTGAATGCGTCACCAGCTGGCACTTGCGCCTCCAGTCGTGCGGGCGACGCCGGTGCCGGCGGTCGCAGGGGTGTCGTCGGCTTCGTCCCCGGCGGTGAGCTCGGGCGCATCCGTCGGGGCCGACCTGGAACTGGGGCCGCCGATCCAGACCGGCGGCGCCCACCAGGACAGGCCCGGCCGGTAGCGCGGGCCGGTGGCGATCGAGGGCGCGAAGACCAGCAGGGTCACCACCGCGAAAACGAGAACCGGGATGCCGACGAACACCAACACGGTGTGGCCGGAGAGCATTGGGATCACAGCCCGAAGCCTAGGTCATCAAGCAACGCAGCCGCCCCGGTGCCTCGACCTGGGCGGGTACGGCGCCGCCTCAGCAGCCGCCACAGTTGTAGTAAGTGATGTCCCAGTGGCTGCCCTCGTCGGCGTAGATGTTGCCCGCCCCCGACCGCCACTGGAGGGCGCCGTCACCGCGATCCGCGATGCGGGTGAAGTACGTGCGGATGTAGTTGCCCACGCAGGTGTACTTCGAGAGGTCGACCTTGTAGCCGTTGCGGTGGCTGTAGGTGCCACTTGCGTGACCCACCTCGGTGCCGCCGGTGACGTTGATCGAGCAGCCGCTGGCCTGCTTGAGCGTGCGCACGCCGTACACGGTGCTGTCGTTGATGTTGGTGAAGGACGTACACGTGGACACGTTCCAGTCGGAGCAGTTGCCGGTGGACGACCAGGTGATGCCCGCCGCGCTGAAGATCGCGGCCGCCTGGGAGTGTGTCAGCTTGGTCAGCGCCGAGGCCTGCTCGACCACGACCACGCCGGGCAGCAGCCCGACCAGGACCGCGACGATCGGGACCACTACCCGGCGTACGAGTGATTTCATCGGGACTCCTCGAAACTTAGGGCGGAAGGTTTCAAGATCAGGGATGCCCAAGAAACTTACTAACGAAACGCGGGGCCGGGCCGGGGGCAGTCGGCCCGGCACCGACGACCGGGGGCAGCTCAGAACTGCACGTCGGAGCACTGGCAGCACGCGTTCGCGGTCTCGGCGCTATCGACGGCAATAGACAACTAGCCTGACAATCCAATGTCAATGGTTTGCCGACTTTCCGTAATGTTCCGATCACGAACAGGCAGCAACCGCACTGGCGCCTATCAACCGGTGAGCGTCATCCGCATGACGACGACCTGGTAGAGGTTCCAGGTCGCCACGCCAGGCTGGAGGTCAGATCGAGAGCGTGCCGATCAACCGTCGCAGCCTGGTGTTGCCGGGCAGGTCCTCGATCAGCACCGGTACGCCGTCAGGGCCGCCCAGCGGGATCCGCCAGTTCGGGTACTGGTCCGTGGTGCCGGGCTGATTCTGGGTACGCCGCTCGCCCACGGCATCGGTCAGCGCCACCCCGACCAGCTTCGCCGGGGTATGGGCGACGTACCGGTGCAGGGCTTCGACGATGCGCTCCACGTCGCCGTCCGCGACACCCAGCAGGTGTCGCTCACGGAGCGCGTTCAGCCAGGAGTCCCGCTCCGCCTCGTCCACCGCCAACTCCTCGGCCATCGACCGGGTGAGCAGGCCAAGGTTGTGCCGCAGTTGGACGTGGTCGCCGGCGAGGTAGCCCGCGGACGGAGGCAGGTCGTGCGTGGTCACCGTCGCCAGGCAGAGTTCACGCCAACGCTCGGGAGCCAGCGGCTTGCCGTCCGCGTCGCGCTCGAACCACAGCACCGACGTGCCGAGGATGCCGCGCTCGATCAGGTAGTCCCGCACCCACGGCTCGACCGTGCCGAGGTCCTCCCCCACCACGACCACATCGGCTCGCGCGGCTTCCAGCACCAGGATGCCGATCAGCGCCTCGTGGTCGTACCGGACGTAGGTGCCCTCGGTCGGGCGCTCCGGCGAGGTCACCCACCAGAGCCGGAACATGCCGAGGATGTGGTCGATCCGCAGCCCGCCGCCGTGCCGGATGACTGCCCGGACCAGGTCCCGCCAAGGCGCGTAGCCGGTCTCCGCAAGCGCGTCCGGGCGCCAGGGCGGCTGCGACCAGTCCTGCCCCTGCTGGTTGAACGCGTCCGGCGGCGCGCCGACGTGGATGCCCGCTGCCAGCACCCGCTGCAGCGCCCAGGCGTCCGCGCCGTCCGGGTGTACGCCGACCGCGAGGTCATGCAGGATGCCGAGTGACATCCCGGCCGAGCGGGCCCTCTCCTGGGTGCGTGCCAACTGCTCATCCAGCTGCCACTGCAGCCAGCAGTGGAACTCGACCGCATCCGGGTTCCCGTTGCGAAAGGCAACAACTGCTGAGGACGTCGGGTCGTGCAGTTCCTCGGGCCACTTGCTCCACACCGGGCCACGCACGTCCGAGATGGCCGCCCAGGTGGCGAAGTCGACCAGGCCCTGGCCCTCGCGGTCGCAGTAGGCGCCGTACTCGGCGATCCGGCCGATCGACGGCCGCACGCCGAACAGCAGCTGCAGCGCCTCCCGCTTGGCTGCCCAGACGGTGTTGCGATCCAGCGCGGTCGCGTCCTCGCTCAGCGCCCGCGTCTGCAGCCCGAGCGTCCGTACCCGGTCCCGCTCGGCCGGCGCCAGGTCGCCGTACTCGTCGATGTCCTCGATCCGCAGGTAGATCGGGTTCGCGAACCGTCGCGAGGCCGGCAGGTACGGCGACGGCTCCATCCGCCCGGCGGTCTCCGCGGCATGCAGCGGGTTCACCAGCACGAACCCGGCACCCAGGTCGTTCGCAGACCAGGCCGCGAGGTCCCCGAGGTCGTGCAGGTCACCGATCCCCCAGGACCGACGCGAGCGAACCGAATAGAGCTGCAGGACCCAGCCCCAGGCCCGGCGCAGCTTCTGCGGTTGCAGTTTCTGCGGGGTCACGATCAGCGTGCTGACGGAGATCTCCGGATTGGTGCCGATCCGCGCACACAGCCGGTGGTACCCGAGCGGCAGGTCCCCAGGCAGCTGGTACGTCGCCTCGCCGATCTGTACGCCGTCCACCCACTCCGGCTCGACCCAGTGGTTCTGCTGTGTGATGTCTCGGCGCTGGCCACCGTCCTCCAGGTCGATCCACACGTCGGCGGTCGAGCCGTGCGGCAGGTGGACGGCGAACCACGGCGTCCAGCCCTCGCGCATCACCACAGTCGGGGGCAGAGTCCGGCGCCAACGAGCCTGCTGGTGATCGGCCAGCGCACCGGTGGCACGGCCCGGCGTGGAGGCGTCGACGCCGAGCGCCGCCAGCACCGCGGACACCACCTCGCTGGCCACGGTCACATGTTTGCCCTGCCAGTCCCAGTACTCGGTCGCCACGCCATGGGCAACGGCCAACTCGACAAGGGCGGGAGTGGGAGCAGTCACCGTGCGAGTCTGCCGCATCCGGGGCGGCCCGGCCCACAAAGGGTCGCGGAGCGGGTGTCGACTTGATGTATTCGATACACCAGCGGGTGCTTGCCTGGCCGGATGGGGCCTGGGCGCCTACCCTTCGGAGTGGGTCGGCCTACGGGGGGTTGCACCGTAGCGAGGGGGATTTGATGAACGAGCCGCTGCCGCGCGGGATCACCCGCCGGACGACGCTGGGCTGGCTCGGCGCCCTCGCAGTGGGGACAACGGCCACGGGCTGCCGGGGCGCAGACGCCGGCAGCGCACCCGTCGTCGGTGACTACCGGCTGGCCGACTGGGTCGCCGAACGCGGCGAGCGGTATCTGATCGGACACCGTGGCGCCGGTGACGTGTTGCCCGAGCACAGCATGGCGTCGTACCAGGCGGCCGCCGACTGGGGCGCCAAGGCGATGGAGATCAGTGTCGGGATCACCTCGGACGGGGTACTGGTCTGCTTGCACGACCTGACGCTGGAGCGCACCACCAACCTGGCCGGCCCCCTCCGCGGCGTCTCCGCTGCCGCCCTTGCGAAAGGCTGGATCGATATACCGCGGCTGGGCCCGTACTGGAAGGCCAGGGCCCGGGTCCCGCTGTTCGAGGACGTGTTGCGGCGGTTCGGCGGCCGGGTGATCCTGTGTGTCGAGGCCAAGGACCAGCTGGCCTACGCACCGATGATGGCGATGGTCAGGCGGTACGGCCTCGAGTCCTCGATCATGCTGAAGACCTACTTCAAGAGCAAGCGGATCGCGGCGGTCAAATCACTCGGCATCGGCGTGTTCGCGTACTTCACCACCCCGGCCGAGACGACGCCCGAGGCTTTGCAGGTTCTGGCCGCGCAACTGTCGCCGGGCTCCGACGCCATCGTCGTACCGAACTCTGGTCCAGGCGGCTATCTCGCGGACGATCTGGTCGACGCCGCCGTCGCAACCGGCATCCCGGTCTGGCCTTATCCCCTGCACCGGCGTTCGGACGTGACTCATTACGCCGCGTTCGGCGTGGCCGGGGCGGTGACATCGAACATCGGCTACCTGGGCGGCCGGACCGTCGCTGCCGCCAGTGACCAGTGGGCCGGCGGGGCCGCGGTGCCGGGCGAGCTCACCCGCGACCCGTATGACGACCGGTTCGCGCCAGTCTGGGGGCCGCAAGGCACGATCAAGCTGGCAGCTCGCAAGGTGCAGCATTTCCTGACCTTGGGCAACCTCTGCCCGATCACCTCACCGGCGTACCAGGTGGAGTTCGAAGCGGCGTACGACGAGCTCGCGTCGGGCCTGGACAGCAACCTCACCCTGGCCTTCGGACACCAGGACGACCGCTACTACGAGCATCGACTCGGACTGCAGGACGGCTACCACGCAATCCTCCAGGCAGACGGCGGGCTCGGGCTCTACACGCACCACGCCGGCCAAGCTGCCGGGGTCAGGCTGGGTACTGCGGCGACGGTTCCGCCGGCGCGTGGCAAGTGGATGCGGTTCCGCCTCGAGGTGACACCGCAGCAGCTCATCTGGAGCCGGCTAGATGTGCCCGGGCGGGTGACTGCCGTGGAGAAGTCTTACCGCGGCGGCTACCTCCACCTCGGCCGCGCCTCGGCGGACGGCATCCTGTCACTGCGCAACCTGAAAGTCACACGAGCAGGCTGATGCTCAGCCAGCACCTCTTCGCTGGCTGCGGCTCAGTACGAGCACCTCGAAGAAGAGGACGACGCTCGCGACCACCAGCCCGATCGCCACTCCAGCCAGGTTGTCGGTCAACTGGTACAGCGCTGTCGGCCAGACCACTAGCAGGATCGCACAACCCACCACCGCGTACGCCGACGCGCGGCGCACCCCGTACGCCGCCAGCAGCGCGGCCGGCCCCGCCGTACCGACCGCAAGCGCGATCACCTCGCCACGGTCCTGCACCAGCCAGCACATCGACGAGCTGAACATCGCGGCACCGGCCAGGGACCACGCCGTCACCTGATCCCGGACCAGCCCGAGCAGCGCCAGGATGATCGCCACCAGGATGAAGCCGGACCCGGCCACTCCGGCTTGGATCGCTCGTGCGCCACCATCCGAGCCGATCACGTCCGAGCTGATCACCAGCACCCCGGCAGCCAGGATCGCGAAAGTCGCGACCAGCAACGATGAGCCGGCCAACTGCCAGACTCCGACCGCGGCCAGGGCGAGCGCCACCGCGACCCCGGCGACCCGGCCGGACCCGCCACCGACCACGACGTACGTCGCGAACCCGGCCACGCAACAGCCGAGCGAGGCAAGCGCCGAGCTGAGCTGGTCCCGCCCCCGGAACACGGCGGACAAGACAGCGGCCCCGAGCAGTACGACGGCCGCGGCCGTGCCGGTGGTGATCCGGGCGGCTCGGCCCATCTCGCCCCAGTTCGCAACCGTGATCAGCGCGACAGCGCCGAGCAGCAAAGCACCACCGATGTAGCCGAGCACCTCAATCAGGGCAGACGGACGCGCCTGCTCGGGGCGACGGCGCTGGTCCTTGGTGGCTCGGGATGCAGCAGGAGGTCGGGCCGGTTCGGCGGCGGCATCGGCCTTCGCGGCGGCACGGAGCGCGTCGGCCTGGTACCTCCGCAGCACTCCCGCGCTCACCAGGCGATGCAACTCGTCTTCGAGCCGGCTCGGCATGGCCCTCTCCTTTCGCCGACTCGTCAGCCTTCGGGTGGTGCACGCGATCCAGGCGGCGGCGGTCACTACAATAGGGAGACGAGATGCCTATTCTGTTCAGTCACCCCGTGTCCCTGCTCAGCCACCCCCAGCTTTCCGCCCAGGTGATACCCCAAGCGTTCCCGACGTTCTTCCGCCTGGGGAAGGACGGCAGGCTGGTGCTGACTGACCAGATCATCACCGTACCGGCCCGGATCATCGGGCTGGTGCTCGCGTTCTTCGTGATCCGATGGCTGACGCACAAGGGGATCCGCCGGTTCGCCCGCCAGCCCGGCAGCGGCGCAGTCGCCGGCGTCCTGGCGAGGTCCAAACGGGGCAGCCTGTTCGTCGAGCAGACCCTGCTGAACGAACGCCGCACCCAGCGCGCGGAGACCATCGCCTCACTGCTGTGCAGCGCGGTGACGATCGTGCTGTCCGCGGTCCTGGTGGTGATGGTGATGGCCGAGCTTGGGTTCAACATCCTGCCGGTGGTCGCCTCGGCGAGCATCATCGGCGTCGCCCTCGGCTTCGGCGCGCAGACGCTGGTGAAAGACTTCCTGGCCGGCGTCTTCATGATCTTCGAGGACCAGTACGCCGTCGGCGACATGGTCGACCTGGAGAAGGCAACCGGCGTGGTCGAGGCGGTCGGCCTGCGCGTCACCCGGCTCCGCGGCGAGGACGGCACCACCTGGTACGTCCGCAACGGCGAGGTCCTCCGGGTCGGCAACCTCGCCACCCGGGATCCCGAGGCCGAGCCGGACAGCCCCACTGGCGTCGGCAGCGCCGCCGAGAACCACGACATTCCGGCAGAATCCACTGAGGTGCGGTGAGTTCCTGGGTGCGCGATATCGTTGATGATCCTGTCTGACGGCTTGGTGGCAGCGAAAGGGAGGGGCTCAGGTGAGTCGACTGGCCGGTTCGTCGCGGCTGCTGCGAGGGATGAACGAGACAGCTGCACTGGCGCTGCTGTTCGAGCGGGGTCCGCTCACCCGCAGTGATCTGCGCGACCTCACCGGGCTGTCGAAGCCGACCGCCTCCGAGGTGCTCCGCCGGCTCGAGGAGGCCGGGCTGGCGATCGTCGTCGGCCATGTCAGCGGCGGGCCGGGACCCAACGCCGCCGTCTACGCGGCCAATGCCGGCGCGGGCTTCATCGCAGCCCTGTCCATCCGGGATGTCGGCGACACCGACCAGCCGTCCCTGTCCGCGACCATCGCCGACCTCTCCGGGGAGGTCAGGGCCCGCACCCAGAGCAGCATCGCCTTCGCTGCGGCCGACCCGGTCGAGGTCGTCGTGGACGCCGTCGCCGAGCTCTGCCGCAGGGCGCAGATCCCGCACAACCTCCTGCTCCAGGTGCAGCTCGGCGTACCCGGCTCACCCGATCCCCGGAGCGGCGACATCCGGTACATCCACGTGCCCGGGCTGGCCCGGCCGGGATTTGTCGCCGACGTCCGGCACGGGCTCGGCACCGAGGTCACCGTCGACAACGACGTGAATCTGGCCGCGATCGCCGAACGGGCGTACGGCGTTGCTGCCGGGGTCGACGGCTTCACCGTGCTGTGGCTCGCCGGGGGCTCGGGGTTCGCCATCGACCAGGGCGGCACCCTGATGCGCGGCGCGCACGGCTGTGCCGGCGAGCTCGGGTACATGCCGGTCCCACCCAGCGGCGCCCAGGCCCGGGACTTCCAGGACCTGGTCGGCGGTGACGCAGTGCTCGAACTGGGCGACCGGCACGGTCTCGCCGGCAGCACACCACAAGAGGTCATGGCCGCGGCCGTCCAGCCCGGGGCGCCGAAGGACGCCACCAGGTTCCTGCAGGTGCTGGCCGACCGGATCGCCATCGGCCTGATGTCGGTCGTCACCCTGATCGACCCGCCGTTGATCGTCCTCGCGGGCGAGGTCTCGCAGGCCGGCGGCACGGCCCTCCGGGACGCGGTGATCGAAGCCCTCGCCGCCCGCTCCCCGCTGGACACCCGGATCGCCGTGACCGGCGTGACCGACGACGCGGTGCTGCTCGGCGCCCTCAGCTCGGGCATCGCCGCAGTCCAGGACCGGCTCCTAACCGGCCTGACCGAACCGCAGCCCAGCGCCGCCAGCAGTTGACCGGTCCGGCTTCGGCCGGCGAACCGCCCCCGGGGAGCCGGGGGCGGGTCCGTAGGTCGGCGGTCAGGCGGTGAAGTTGACGTCCAGGGTGATGGTGGTGCCGGTCAGGGCTTGCGAGACCGGGCAGTTCTTCTTGGCCTCCTCGGCGAACTGGGCGAACTGGTCGGCGGTCAGGCCCGGCACCTTGCCGTTCACCGAGAGCTTGATGCCAGTGATGCCCTCGCCGGGCTGGAAGGTCACGTCGGCAGTGGTGTCGATCGACTCTGGCGCGTGATCGGCTCCGGCGAGTGCGTGCGACAGCGCCATCGAGAAGCAGGTGGAGTGAGCCGCGGCGATCAGTTCCTCCGGGCTGGTCTTACCGTTCGCGTCCTGCGACCGGGCGGCCCAGGTCACGTCGTAGGTGCCGATGCCGGACGACTCGAGAGCGACCTGACCGGCGCCCTCCAGCAGCGAACCTTCCCAGTGGGCCTTGGCAGTACGGGTAGCGGCCATGCTCGTTGTGTCTCCCTGTGAGTTCAGATGCCGGACACGTCGATCGCGCCCGGGTACTGCGGTTCATCGGTGTTGACCATGCTGTGCGCGGCCGCGACCATGTACGTCCAGATCTCCTGGTCCCGGTCGGGGTCCAGCTTGATCTCGTCCAGCGCGTCGCGCATGTGTCCCAGCCAGCGGTCCCGCGCGCGCGGAGTGACGGCGAACGGCATGTGGCGCATCCGCAGCCGCGGGTGACCGCGCTGCTCCGAATAGGTCCGCGGGCCACCCCAGTACTGCTCGAGGAACATCCGGAAGCGCACCTCGGCCGGCCCGAGATCCTCCTCGGGGTACAGCGCCCGCAACTCCGGGTCGGCGGCCACGCCGCGGTAGAACGCCGCGATCAGCCGGTGGAACGTCTCAGCCCCGCCAACGGCGTCGTAGAAACTCTGTGGCTCACTCATCGCTCACCAGTCTCTCAAGTCGCCGAAACGTGCCGGACGAGGGCATCCCGCTCGGTCTGGCTCAGCGGCCGCTTGGCCTGCGTCTCGCCGTCCACCGCGACGATCACGGACACCGCCTTCGCGTAGACGATATCGGCGTCCCCGCCGCGATCGACGATCCGCGAACCCAGCGTGTACGACGTGGTGCCGACCGCCTCGACCCAGACGTCGACGTCGTACGGGGGGTGCCGCAGCAGGATCGGGCGGAGGTAGTCCACGGTCTGGCTGACCAGCACGCACGGGAAGTCGCTGAAGTAATCGCGAGACTCGGTGCCGACCACCTCGGTCAGGAACAGGATCCGGGCCTCCTGCAGGTAGTCGAAGTACCGGACGTTGTTCACGTGGTCGTAGGAGTCGATGTCCGACCAGCGGACGAGCACGGGATGGGTGAAGGTCACGATCCCACCAGCTTCGACAGCGCCTCGCGCTCGACCGGGCTGATCCGGCGCAACCGGTCGGCGGCGAAGTCGAACGGAACCAGCCGGGTCCGCGCCTCGACGTACGTGACGCGCGGTTCGACGTCGAGGATCTCGTAGTCGACGGTGAACGACGCCGCCCTGATCTCGCTGATCCACAGCTCGATCCGGACCGGCTCGGGCCGGAAGACCAGCGGCGCGCGGTACTGCACCTCGTGCCGGGCGACGAGCAGGCCCGTCTCCAGGTCGTCCGCCCCCAACTCCTTGGCCGTCCGGAACAGGAAGTCCA
>JAWWOY010000348.1:0-6861 GCA_033851195.1 Kribbellaceae bacterium
TGAGGTCGTCGTTGACGACCACCGCCCCGCCGCTGGCGATCGCTCCCATCGCCACCTCCTCGCGGCCGGGGACACCCAGCTTGCGGACTCCGAAGACGTCGAGCGGCGCCCGCAGCGCCGTGGCCACTTCGTAGGCCACCGGTACGCCGCCCCGGGGCAGCGCGAGGACCACCACCTCCGGCTCGTCCCGGTAGTGCTCCAGGAGCCGGGCCAGGACTCGCCCCGCATCCCTGCGGTCACGGAAGACACGATCAGCCATGTCTGCCACCTGCTCACGGTCGGATGGTGGGTACACCCGGTGAGCGGCGCCACGAACCCTTCGAGTGCCAGCTCCGAGGCTCCGCGCGACCGAGTGCTCCCCGGCGCGGTGCCCGAAAGGGAGGATCGCAAACGGTGCGGATCTTCCGGGCACACTACTCGCCGAGAACGCTGTCACCGACGATCACCCGCGCTGCGACCCGGTCGCGGACTCACCGTCGTTTTAATTAGCAAAGGTAATGAGATAAGCTAAGGGTATGCCTACCGTCATAGCCCAGCAGGTGAAGAGTGACTTCGGGCTGGCGACTGCCCTGAGGTCGTCCACGCTGCGGTTGTCCCGGCAGATCCGCTGGCAGCGCGCGGACGGCGCCGACCTCACCGCGAACCAGCTCGGGGTGCTCGGCGCCCTCAGCAAGCACGACGCGATGACGATCGGCGAGCTGGCCGCGCACGAGCGGGTCAAGCCGCCGTCGATGACGCGGATCGTCTCCAACATGGAGGAGGCCGGTCTGGTCGTCCGCCGCCCGCACGAAACCGACAAGCGGCAGGTGCTGGTTGAGCTGACGGACTCGGCCCGCGAGCTGATCCACGCGAACCGTCGGCGCCGCGACGAGTGGCTGCAGACCAAACTGAAGACCCTGACCCCTGAGGAGCGCGACATCCTGCGCAAGGCAGCACCTGTACTCGAACGTCTGGCCGCTTCATGAGCCCGACCTTCCGGGCTTTCAAAGTCCGTAACTTTCGTCTCTACGCGACCGGCGCGATCATCTCCAACATCGGTACCTGGATGCAGCGGGTCGCCCAGGACTGGCTCGTCCTCGAGCTCACCCACTCGGGTACGGCGCTCGGCATCGTCACCGGCCTGCAGTTCCTGCCGGCGCTGCTGATCTCGCCGTACGCCGGACTGGTCGCCGACCGGTTCGCCAAGCGGCGGGTGCTGACCATGACCCAGCTGACGATGGGAACCCTCGCGCTGGTGCTGGGCACACTGACCGTCACCGGTGTGGTCCAGACCTGGCAGGTCTACCTGCTGGCGTTCTTGTTCGGCATCGGGACCGCGTTCGACGCGCCGACCCGGCAGTCGTTCGTCGTGGAGATGGTCGGCAGGGAGGAGCTGTCCAACGCGGTCGGCCTGAACTCCGCGTCCTTCAACGCAGCCCGGCTGATCGGCCCGGGGCTGGCCGGCCTGCTGATCAACTGGATCGGGACCGGGCCGGTGATCATGATCAATGGCATCAGCTACGCCGCGGTGATCCTGTCGCTGTACCTGATGCGTCCCGACGAGCTGCACTCGCCGAAGCTGGCCGGCCGGGAGAAGGGCATGATCCGGGACGGGATGCGCTACCTGTGGCGACGGCCCGACCTGATGATGGTGCTGACCGCGGTGTTCTTCGCCGGCACCTTCGGCCTGAACTTCCAGCTGACCACGGCCCTGATGGCCACCCAGATCTTCCACAAGGGCGCGGGGGAGTACGGCATCCTCGGCTCGATCCTGGCGATCGGTTCGCTGATCGGTGCGCTGCTCGCCGCCCGCCGGGTGCGGACCCGCGCGGGGCTGGTGATCGGCGCGGGCGTGTTCTTCGGGGTGATGGAGCTCATCAGCGGCCTGATGCCCACGTACCTGTCCTATGCGCTGGTGCTCCCGCTGGTCGGTCTGTGCTCGCTGACCATGCTCACCTCGGCAAACGCGACCATGCAGCTCGGCATCGAGCCGACCATGCGCGGCCGGGTGATGGCGCTCTACATGACCGTCCTGATGGGCGGTACGCCGATCGGCTCACCGTTCATCGGCTGGGTCGGGCAGACTTTCGGGGCTCGCTGGTCGCTGATCGTCGGCGGCGCGCTCACCGTGCTCGGCATACTCGGCTCGGTGCTCTACTTCTCCCGGCGGCGCGGCCTCTCGATCGGGCCGCGGCTGCTGCCCAGGCCGCGCCCGGAGTTGCAGCCGCAGACCGACCCCCTCGTGGAGGCCAAGCGGGTCGTCGTCGATCCCCAGGTGGCCTAGTCAGGACACTAGCGTCCGGCCGGTTAGGTCCTGCAAGTCACAATGGGGTCGTGACCCATTACGACCTGGTAATCGTCGGCAGCGGATCGGGTAACTCGATCCTCGACCATCGCTTCGCGGACTGGAAGACGGCGATCGTCGAGCGGGGCATCTTCGGTGGGACCTGCCTGAACGTCGGCTGTATCCCGACCAAGATGTTCGTGCACACCGCGGACCTCGCGGCGGGGCCGGCCAACAGCTCCCGGTTCGGCGTCGATGAGCAGCTGACCGGGGTCCGCTGGCCCGAGATCCGGGACCGGATCTTCGGCCGGATCGATCCGATCTCCGTCGCCGGGGCCGAATACCGCAGTCATCACGCCGACAACGCGAACGTACGGGTGTTCGACGGCACCGGACGGTTCACCGCGGAGAAGGAACTGACGGTGACCGGCGCCGACGGGCAGATGGAGGTCCTGGCCGCGGACCGCTTCGTGCTCGCCGCGGGCAGCCGGCCGCTGATCCCGTTCGTGCCAGGCCTGGCCGAGGCCGGCTTCCACACCTCCGACACGGTGATGCGGCTGGAGGCGCTGCCGCGCCGGCTCGCCATCATCGGCAGCGGGTTCGTCGCCGCGGAGTTCGCGCACATCTTCTCCTCCCTGGGTGTCGAGGTGACCCTGATCGCGCGTTCCGGCGCTCTGCTCCGCCACGAGGACACCGAGATCGCGACCCGCTTCACCGAACTGGCCGGGCAGCGCTACGACGTACGGCTGAATCACGACACGGTCCGGGCCATCCGGGACGCCGACGGGGTAAAGCTGGAGATGCTCAGCCCGCACGGAGCGGCCGAGGTGGTCGCGGACGAGGTGCTGGTCGCGGTAGGCAGGACACCCAACTCCGATCTGCTCGACGTCACCGCGACGGGGGTCGGCATCGACGGCGACGGCCGGGTGATCGTCGACGAGCACCAGCAGACCGCGGTGGAGGGGATCTACGCGCTCGGCGACCTGTCCTCGCCGTACCAGCTGAAGCACGTCGCCAACCACGAGGCCCGCGTAGTCCAGCACAACCTGCTGAACCCGGACGACCGGATCACCGCCGACCACAGATTCGTCCCACATGCCGTTTTCGGGTCCCCGCAGGTCGCCTCGGTCGGGCTGACCGAAGAAGAGGCGCGGGAGCGAGGGGTCAGGTACGTCGTGGGGCGGGAGCAGTACGCCGGTACCGCGTACGGCTGGGCGCTGGAGGACACGACTGGATTCGCCAAGATTCTGGCCGATCCAGACACCGGCCTATTGCTCGGCTGCCACGTGATCGGCCCGCAGGCGTCGAGCGTGATCCAACCGGTGATCCAGGCGATGAGCTTCGGCCTCGACGCGCACACCATGGCGCGAGGCCAGTACTGGATCCACCCGGCGCCGCCGGAGTTGATCGAGAACGCTCTGCTCAACCTCGAACTGGCCAAGCGCTAGCGGAAGGCCGCGATCACCTGGCCCATCCTTTCCAGGGGTGCCAGGTCGTCGTCGAGATCGGGCAGCCGGAGCATCACCTCGCCCGCGCCGGCCTCGGCGAGTTCGCGGAACCGGCCGACCTGGTCCGCCACCGTGCCCGCGTTGACCGTCGCCGCGTACCGGGCCGGGTCCTGGTTCCGCGGCCGGAGCCGCTCGACCAGCGCGTTCACCCGTTGGTGATCGGAGCCGACCAGCGTCGTCGACAATTGCGTGAGCCTCACCTCGCCGGGATCGCGACCGGCCGCCTCGCAATGCGCGCGCAGTACTTCGGCCTTCTGCCTCACCGTTGCGGCATCGCCGAACACATTCGCCGCGTCGGCGTACCGGGCGGCAAGCTTCAAGGTGCGCCGCTCCCCGCCGCCGCCGAGCAGGATCGGTAGCGGGTCCTGCAGCGGGCGCGGATAACAAGCAGTCTCCGGTACGTCGAGAACGCTGCCGTGGAACGGTCTATTGCCCGGCCCCCACAGCACCGGCAACAACTGCAATGCATCCTCGAGCAGCGCATACCGCCCGCTCACCGACGGGAACTCCCACCCGTACGCCTTGTGCTCCGCCTCGAACCAGGCCAACCCGAGTCCGCACACCGCCCGGCCGCCACTGAGGACGTCCAGGGTGGCGGCGATCTTCCCCAAGTGCGCCACGTTGCGATACGTGATGCCCGTGACGAGCGTGCCCAGCCGCACTCGGTCGGTGCAAGCAGCCAGGTACGCGAGCGTCGTCCAGCTCTCCAGGAAGTCCTCCCAGGCCCGACCGACCTGCGGGATCTGCCGGAAGTGATCCATCACGTAGATGCTGTCGAAGCCGCACCGCTCGGCAGTCGTGGCTACCTCGCGCACCCAACTCGCCGTACTGGCTCGGCCGCCCTTGTGCGTGAAGCTGCCGAGGTGGAGACCGAACTGCAGCCCGGTCGGCGCCTCCCGCTGCCGTTGGGCCGCCGCTCCCGCCGCGACGAAAGCCTCCGGTACGACGCGGACGACCCGGGGCGTGAGCACCTCGTCGTACCCCTCGCCGGCGAGCTGGTCCCTGGTAGCGGCCCAGGAACGCAGTTGGGCGGTGAGCACGTCCGCAGGGATTCGTTTAGCGCGCTCGCGGTTGCGCCGCCGGCACTCTGCGGCGGGGGTATCGAACGCGACGGCCACGCACGGCAGCCCGTTCTCGCGCGCCAACGCCAACCACCCGGTACGCCGCTCGCGGTCAAGGCCGAGCGTGTCGATCACGGTGGTGAGGCGGCGCTCGATGCGCTGGCGAACCACTTGCTCCAACAGGGCGAAGGCGTCCGCGCTGGCACCGAGATCGTCCTCACCGGCGCCGACCAGCGCGCGAAGTCGGTCGCTCGACACGATCAGGCCGGGGGCGAACCCGTCCGCCGCCCAGGTGGACTTCCCGGACGCGCCGGGCCCCACCAGAATCACCACGCAAGGTGACGGCAGATTCTTGCCATCCGTGCTCGGCTGGTTGGTCGAGTTCATCTGGCCAGTCTGACCTTCGGTTGCACGCCGCGGTAAGAAGCTCGCCGTTGCAGATAGCGGACTCGATATCGCATGTCGAGTCCGCTATAGAAATTCGGCGGAGGTTCGGCCCGCCGTCCTGTCGGCGCTTGCCGTTGGCAACAAGCCGCGTCTGTGGTCGGCCGGGAGCCGAAACTGCGGTGCAGCTGTCGGTGCCGGCCCGTAGGCTTGTCGGATGCGATTGTTCGTGGCTGTTGTGCCGCCGTTGGAGGTTGTCGAGCATCTGGCCGAGTTCGTCGAGCCGCGCCGGTCTCATCCGGACGAGGACGTGCGCTGGGCTGCCGAGGAGAACTGGCACATCACCCTGGCGTTCCTGGGGGATGTGCCCGAGTACAAGACCGATGACCTGGCTGACGGGCTGGAGCGGGCCGCCGGGCGGCAGAAGCCGTTCGACCTGCAGTTGACCGGGTCCGGGGCCTTCCCGAGTGTGGCCGATGCTCGCGTGCTGTGGACCGGCGTACGGGAC
Organism: Kribbellaceae bacterium; assembly: GCA_033851195.1. Lineage (GTDB taxonomy): Bacteria > Actinomycetota > Actinomycetes > Propionibacteriales > Kribbellaceae > Kribbella. Next base: position 5,725 of record JAWWOY010000348.1, read on the forward strand.
GAGGCCGCAGTGTTGCCACACCTGGCCACGACGACGAGGGCGGCGGCGAACAAGGCCGGCGTCACCGTGGACGGGCGGAAGTTCACGGCCCACCTGACGCTGGCGCGATTGCGGCGGCCGATGGATGTGGCCCGCTGGGTGCGGATCTTCGACGGCTACCAGGGCCCGGCCTGGACCGCGGGCGGTATCGAGTTGATCTCCTCGCGGCTGGGCGAAGGCCCGAGCCATGGTGCGGCATACGACACGGTGGGCGAATGGAGCTTCTTAGGGTAGCCTTCGGAAGGTTAGCCGTACCTAACCTCTGGAGTCCGACGTGCTTGCCAACTACCTCATCGGGCTCCGTGAGGGCCTTGAGGCGTCTCTCGTGGTCAGCATTCTCGCCACCTTCCTGGTGAAGTCCGGCCATCGCGACCGGCTGCGCTACCTCTGGATCGGTGTCGGGGCGGCGCTCGCGGCGGCTGTGGCCGGCTGGGCGCTGCTGCAGTTCATCACTGCGCTGACGGCCCGCTCGTTCACCGCGCAGGAGACGATCGGCGGGGTGATGTCGATCCTGGCCGTCGGCTTCGTGACCTGGATGATCTTCTGGATGCGCACGGCCTCCCGGTCGCTGAAGAAGGAGTTGACCGACCGCCTGGACCGGGCTCTGAGGATCGGGCCCGGTGCGGTCGTTCTCCTGGCCTTCCTGGCGGTCTTCCGCGAAGGCATCGAGTCGGCCTTCATCGTCTACGCCTCTGCGGCCACCGCTACGACGGCGTCGCCGCTGATCGGGGTTCTGCTCGGCATGGCCACTTCGGTGCTGGTGGGGCTCGGGATCTACCGCGGCGCGGTGCGGATCAACCTCGGCACGTTCTTCACCTGGACCGGCGGGTTGCTGATCCTGGTCGCGGCCGGCATCTTCGCCTATGGCCTCCATGACCTGCAGGAGGCGAACCTGCTGCCGGGCCTGCAGAACCTGGCCTTCGACATCTCCGACGTCATCCCGCCGTCCAGTTGGTACGGCGTGCTGCTGAAGGGCGTCTTCAACTTCAACCCGGCACCGACTGTGATCGAGATGACCGCCTGGCTGGTGTACCTGGTCCCGGTGCTGGTCCTCTACCTCCGTCCGGTCCGGCGCAAGGTCCCGCCGTCGGTGGTCGC
>JAWWOY010000366.1:0-4955 GCA_033851195.1 Kribbellaceae bacterium
TGGCGCCCAGGTCGGCGAACTGGCGGGCGGCGGCGGCCCCGATCCCGGCACTCGCCCCCGTCACCACCACCGTCTTGCCCCGCATGTCCTGCGTTGCTTGATTACTCATGACACATGCTCTCTTTCCTGAGTGTGTTGCCTGCGAGGCACGATGAGTTTTCGTACGTAGCTATTGATAGCATAGGTACTTACTTTTTATCATCCCCGCACGAAAAGGTAGTACCATGGAGCCATGGCGGATGACAGGGGTCACAACGAGGCGGCGTGCAGGCAGGTCGACGTCGGTATGACGCTCGTCTTCCAGCTGTTCGGAAAGCGCTGGACGGGTCTGATCGTCGCCGCGCTGCTACGGGGACCGGTGCACTTCACCGAATTGCGGAGGGCCATCTCCGGCATCAGTGAACGCATGCTCTCGGACCGGCTCGCCGAACTCGGCACGGCCGGACTTGTCGTACGCGAAGTCGACGAAGGTCCCCCGCTGCGCGTCGCCTACCGGCTGACGGAAGCTGGCGCCGCTCTCGAACCCGCCCTGCTGGAGCTGGGCCGATGGGCAGAGGAGCACCTGCTGGAGAACGCGCCGTCGGCAAGGAGCTAGAGCGAGGCACTCCGGCTCGCTGTCCGCAAAGGCCTCCTTCTCGGCTCCCACCACCACCCTCAACGGAGACGCTGCGCGTCGCTGACCCTGATTCAAGCTGTGAAGGGATGCCTTCGCGGACAGCTCATCGCCACAGCGGCACCGGCGGAGAAACTGGCATGGCACCGTGTCGCGGCGCTATGCACTGTGACGGAGGCCATGACTGACCAACTGGGGATTTTGGTCAGTAGGTTCTAATGTGGATCTCATGATGACTAACGTGAACGCAACCGGCCGGCGGGTTCTGGTGGTCGGGCTTGGTATCAGTGGCGCAGCGACAGCTCTGCGCCTGCGTCAGATCGGATGGGAGCCGGTCATCGTGGAGAAGGCGGCGGCGCGTCGGACAGGCGGCCAGTTCATCGTCTTGTTCGGTGCGGGCCAGGCTGCCGCCCGCCGGCTCGGGATCCTTGACCGCCTGCACGACCTAACCGTGGCGGCCGGCAGCGCCTTTGCGGTGGATCGGGCCGGCAACCGTCGTCGCATACCGAACTTCGCGGAGCGGACAGCGCAGTTTGCGCCTCACGTGCTGCTGCGCGGTGACGTGGAGGAGGCCGCCTTCAGTGCACTGCCGGGAGACGTCGACATCCGCTTCTCAACCGTCCCGTCCACCATCGTCCAGGACGCGGACGGTGTCGATGTCACGCTGACCAACACCGTGGACGGGTCGACGACCACGGAGCGGTTCGACCTCGTGGTCGGCGCGGACGGACTGCGCTCGACCGTGCGCTCCCTGGTGTTCGGGCCGCACTCCGCCTACCTCCGCCGGCTGGGAGCCATGTACGCCTTGATCCCCATCAGCGAGCCACCAGCCGGATACACGTCGACGGACTTGGTGACGCTCCAGGAGCCCGGCCGCACGATGCAGGTGTTCCCCCTAGCGGGCCGCACGCCCATAGCGTTGCTGGCCTATCGCACCGCCGATGTCGATGCGGAGTTCCGTGAACCACCCGCCCAACGTCTGCGCGAGGTGTTCAGCTCCGGACCCACAGATCGAGAACTGGGCCATGTGCTGTCCGAATTAGACAACATGAAGGACGCGAACGATCTGCTGTTCGATTCCATCGAGCAGGTGTGCATGGACCGTTGGCACGACGGCCGGGTGGTACTCGTCGGAGATGCCGCCTGGTGTTCGACACTCATTGCGGGCATGGGCGTGTCGACCGGGCTGGCCGGAGCCGAACTGCTCGGCACGCTGCTCCAGCGCTATCCCGACGACCTTGACCGCGCGCTCAACACCTGGGAGGCGCGGCTCCGTCCGTATCTCGATTACTACCAGAACCTGGCCCGCCGTCGACAAGGTATGCTCGCGCCCGCCAACCAGTGGCAGGTTGAACTCAATCACGGTCTCATCCTCGCCAGTGGCCTTCCACTGGTAGGCCCGCTGCTCAAGCGCTTGGCGGCCACCGGCAAGGAGGCACGGATGAGGAGCGCAGACATCGCCGCGGCGTGAGCGGCATCGCGGAAGGGGACGGCGAGATGGCCGAAGCGATCCGGCCCAACGGCGACAAAGCCGAACGCATCCTCGCGGTCACCCGCGACCTGCTGCTCAAACGTGGGGTGCGTGGAGTGACCGTGGCCGAGATCGCCGAGCGGGCCCACGTCGGCAAGGGCACTGTCTACCTCTACTGGGACACCAAGGAAGAACTGTTCTTCAGCCTGCTCGCCCACGACTTCCTCGCCACGCTTGACGAGTTCACCGCGGTGATCCAGCGTGATCCCGAGGCGATGCGGCCGCGCAGGCTGGTCCCGCTCATCGTCCGCTCCTGCCTCGACCACCCCTTCGTCCGTGCTATCCAGACCAGCGACGTCGACACGCTCGGGCTGCTCACCGAGTATCCGCTGACCAAGGAGTTGCTGGCGACGGCCGGTACAGGTCGGACGATGCACGAGCTGTTGCCTTTGTGGCGCCGGTACGGCCTTGCCCGCACGGATTGGGACCTCGACGATCAGGCCTTCGCGCTAGAGGCCATAGTCGGCGGATTCTTCGCGCTCGAGAGCGGCCTGTTGCCCAAGCCCGAGGGCGCCGTCGATGACTCCGCGGCGGTCTTGGCCGCGACGACCCGTGCCCTGATCGAGCCGGACAACCCGACGGACGAAGTAGGTCCGGCCGCGACAGAGGCGCTCGCCTCGCTCGCTGAAACCCGCTCGATCGTTGTGGCGTTGCTCGAGCACGTCCGGAAGTAGGAGGGGTGCGCCCAGTGGGTCCGGCCGGCTCCACTGTGAGCGCACCCCAACTGGAAAGTACTGGGTGGCGCTGGAGACCGCCCTTCGGGGGGCGGCGCACCGCCGCATCCGACCACCACCGGCGCAGCGAGCAAAGCACCGAGCCTCAGGTGCATATGACCGCCCCCTCTCTCCGTCATCGCATCTCGCGGCTGTGCCGATACGAGTAGCGATGGGTCACTGCGTCCGGATTGCATGGCCGGCTGTGATCTGCCACGTACGAGAAGACGAACGCTGAGTCATCTGCAGGTAGGTCGAGCTGTGCGACCTGATCGTCATAAGCGCGGCGATGAAGGGTGAATACCTCGACTGTCTCGGGATCGAGGGCGATGCGCCGCATCTGGTGGCTCTTGGTGTCCTTCTCCTGTCCTTTGCCGCTCCGTTGAACGTAGTTACGGCGGACCTCCAGTACACCTGCGTCCAGATCGACGTCGAACCACCGGAGGGCCAGGAGTTCGCCGCGCCGACCATCGGTAACCATCACAAGCCACACGGGCATCCCCCAGTTAAGGTCGCTTTCCCATGCTCGCGCAGCGATCCGAGCGGTCTGGCTGGGAGGCGGCGGGGTCGGCTGAGGTGCCTGTTGCTTTGGCTTCTTAGCGACCGCGGCAGGGTTGCTCGGGATCCAGTCCCACCGCGTGGCGGTATCGAGTGCACCGCTGATGATCGCGTGAATCTGACGCACACTCGACCGAGCCATCGGCTTGCAGGTGTGCCATTGCAGAGCGCGCCGCACCTCCGAAGCTGCGCGTAGAACTTCCCAAGGTCTGGGCGACTCAGTGAGGTAGGAATCGTTACCTGTGACAGGGTCCACGGCTGCGTAAACGAGCACTTGGAAGGACGCTCCGCGTTGGCGGACGTAGCCCCGTTCGCGCTTGGTCGCTCCACGTGATGCGGGCCATGACTGAAGGACCATTGACAGAGATACATGGCCCCGGCTGATTCGAGGAGCAAACCTGCAGGTCAGGTGTGGTAGGCCCCGTGGGACTCGAACCCACAACCCGCGGATTAAATGTTCGACGCGCCACCCAGACTGAGCTGTCTCCAGCGTGACAGGCCGACCGACAGCTGTCATGACTGCCACTTATGGCATGTCCCGACTCCCCTTCATTGTCAGAGCCATTGACAGAATCCGCCGATCGGCGCTCGTAAGCACCACCTGACAGGGTCCGCGGGTAATCTGTCTCGAACGTCCTGGCCGCCACATGTACCGCCTGTCCGTGGCGATCTGGTACACCGTTGGCCCGAACAACCGGTGGCGCGCGAACGTCCTGTCGTAGCCGATGAGCGGAAGTTCGCGCGGGCGCGCCGACGCGGCGCCTCTACGCCACGAATGCGAGTAGCAGGGCCCCCGCCGCAACGGCGTAGCAGATCGTCCACACGGCCGTGCTGATCGTGTACTTGGGCGACCGCCGGCCTGCGCTGAACCCGTCAACGACCCCACGAAGAAGGAACATGCTGCCCGGAACAGCCGTCAACAGCGCACTGAAGACAGCCACCGGCACGGCCCGGACCCAAAGGATGACCAGCAATAGCGCGCCCGCCGTGAGCGCCGTGATCAGGAGCCAGACACCAAACAGGAATTGACGCTCCGGCTCGTCGATGGGGCAGACGGCCCGCCCTCCCGCGCCGCTGACCGAAGTCGAGGGAACACCAATGAGTCCAAGCGCACGGGAACCGTCATCCCCACTCCTCGCATGCCGTCAGTTCAGACTTCCTGACCGTACAGGTTCCGATCACGGCCATACGGACATGGCTCCCCTCTGTGTCAAGGGCTGGCACTCGTCCCCCGCCTTGGTCAGGGTGCGCCGGTCCTCGCCGGTGTCAAGCAGAGTGCGCTTGACGCCGGCTGCGGGTCGGCGCTGCTAAGCGGCCGCGGGGACGAGTGGGTGAAGAACGGGCTGTGTGCGTGGGGCGTATGGTCCTCCGTGGCGGGCCCGGGAAGTGACTGATCCGAAGAGCCGGCGTGGGGATGTGAGCCGGTCACGCTGGAGTCGGTAGACGTTCCCTGGTGTCCTCCCGGGCCCGTCTTCGTCTGTCCCAGCGCGTCGTGGAGCATCTGCCGATAGACGATGTCGGAGAGCCGTCGCTTCACGCA
>JAWWOY010000383.1:0-15040 GCA_033851195.1 Kribbellaceae bacterium
CGCCGTCGTCGGACACGTGCCGGTAGCCCGGCAGTTCGTGCGGGAACGAGCCCATGTCGCAGGACCCCTGCACGTTGTTCTGCCCACGCAGCGGGTTGACCCCGACGCCGCGCCGGCCGATGTTGCCCGTGGCCATCGCGAGGTTTGCCATCCCCATCACCGTGGTGGAACCCTGGCTGTGCTCGGTGACACCCAGGCCGTAGTAGATCGCGCCGTTGCCGCCGGTGGCGTAGAGCCGGGCGGCCTCCCGCAGCTCAGCAGCCGGTATGCCGGTGATCTCCTCGACCGCCTCCGGGCTGTGCTCCGGACCGGCGATGAACTCCTCCCACTGGGCGAAGTCCTCGCAACGCTCTTCGACGAACTTCCGGTCGACCAGCCCTTCCGTCACGACAACGTGCGCGAAGGCGTTGACGACGGCGACGTTCGTACCGGGAGCGAGCTGGAGGTGGTGGGCGGCCTCGATGTGCGGCGAGCGGACCAGGTCGATCCGGCGCGGGTCGATCACAATCAGCTTCGCGCCCTGGCGTAGCCGCCGCTTCATCCGCGACGCGAAGACGGGATGCCCGTCGGTCGGGTTGGCGCCGATCACCAGGATGACATCAGCCTTCTCGACGGAGCTGAAGTCCTGTGTCCCTGCGGATTCCCCGAACGTCTGCTTGAGACCGTAGCCGGTAGGCGAGTGGCACACCCGGGCACAGGTGTCGACGTTGTTGTTGCCGAAGACCGCGCGCACCATCTTCTGGACGACGTACACTTCCTCGTTCGTCGTCCGGGACGAGGTGATCGCGCCGATCGATCCCGGTCCGTGCTCGGCCTGGATCTCCCGCAGCCGCCGCGCGGTGAACCCGATGGCCTCATCCCACGAGACCTTGCGCCAGGGATCGGTGATCGACTCGCGCAGCATCGGCTCGAGGACGCGGTCCGGGTGGCTGGCGTAGCCGAAGGCGAACCGGCCCTTCACACAGGAGTGCCCCTCGTTCGCGCCGCCGTCCTTGTACGGGACCATCCGGACGAGTTCGTCGCCGCGGAGTTCGGCCTTGAACGAGCAGCCGACACCGCAGTACGCGCAGGTCGTGAGCACGCTGCGGGTAGGCATCCCCAGCTGGATCACCGACTTCTCCTGCAGTGTCGCCGTCGGACAGGCCTGCACGCAGGCGCCGCAGGAAACGCAGTCGGACTCCATGAACGAGACGCCCGCGCCGGCCGCGACCTTCGAGTCGAAGCCGCGGCCTTCGATGGTCAGGGCCAGCGTGCCCTGCACCTCGTCGCAAGCTCGCACACACCGCGAACAGGCGATGCACTTGGACTCGTCGAAATCGAAGTAGGGGTTGGAGGTGTCCGTCGGTGCGTCCAGGTGATTGGCGCCGGCATCGACGCCTGAGCCGTAGCGAACCTCGCGCAGCCCGGTGACGCCGGCCATGTCCTGCAGTTCGCAGTCGCCGTTCGCCGAGCAGGTGAGGCAGTCGAGGGGGTGATCGGAGATGTAGAGCTCCATCACACCGCGGCGGAGCTTGCCGAGTTTCTCGTTCTGGGTCCGCACCACCATGCCGGGCGCGACGGGTGTGGTGCACGACGCCGGGGTGCCGCGCGCGCCGTCGATCTCGACGATGCACAACCGGCACGAACCGAATGCCTCCAGGCTGTCGGTGGCGCAGAGCTTGGGGATGTCGAGTCCCGCTTGCTTGGCCGCGCGCATCACCGACGTACCGGGTGGCACGGTGACCGCCACCCCGTCGATCGTCAGTTCGACCGTGGCGTCGCCCTCGCGGGCCGGCGTACCGAAGTCGGGTTCTTTGAGCAGGGTCATGCTCCGAAATCCTTTCCGAAGTGGCGCACCGCGCTACGCACCGGCAGCGGCGTGAGGCCGCCCATGGCGCAGAGCGACCCGTCGGTCATCAGTTCGCACAGATCGTCAAGTAGGACAAGGTTCTTCGCGCGGTCCTCGCCCGCGCGGATGCGGTCGATCGTCTCGACGCCGCGGACGGCGCCCACCCGGCACGGCGTGCATTTGCCGCAGGATTCCTCAGCGCAGAACGAGAACGCGAACCGGGCCATCGCCGCCATGTCGACGGTGTCGTCGAAGACCACGATCCCGCCGTGGCCGACCATTGCCCCGGCCGCGGCGAACGCCTCGTAGTCCATCGGCAATTCGAACTGCTCGACCGGGAGGTAGGCGCCGAGCGGACCGCCGACCTGGACGGCTCTGGTGGGCCGACCTGATGCCGTGCCGCCGCCGAGGTCCTCGACCAGTTCGCCGAGGGTGATGCCGAACGCCGTCTCGATGATGCCGCCGTGGGCGACGTTGCCGCCGAGTTGGAAGACGTTGGTTCCGAGCGACCGGCCGGTGCCGAAGGCGGCGTACGCGGCGGCGCCGTTCGCAAGGATGGTGGGCACGGTCGCCAGCGAGAGCACGTTGTTGACCACGGTCGGCTGGCCGAAAAGCCCTTCCAGCGCAGGGATCGGCGGCTTCGCCCGGACCATGCCGCGCTTGCCCTCGAGGCTCTCGAGCATCGAGGTCTCCTCGCCGCAGATGTAGGCGCCGGCGCCGACCCGCACGTGCAGGTCGAACGTCAGGTCCGAGCCGAGGATCCGCTCGCCGAGCCAGCCGCGTTCCCGAGCCTCGACGATCGCCACGTTGAGCGCCGTCACCGCGTCCGGGTACTCAGACCGCAGGTAAACATAGCCCTCGGTGGCGCCGACCGCGTGCGCCGCGATCGTCATCCCCTCGATCAGCGTGAACGGATCGCCCTCGATCAGCATCCGGTCGGCGAACGTGCCGGAGTCGCCCTCGTCGGCGTTGCAGCAGATGAACTTCAACTCCGAGTCGGCGCCGAGCACGGTGCGCCACTTGATGCCGGTCGGGAATCCGGCGCCGCCGCGGCCGCGGAGCCCGGAGGCGACGACCTCCTCGACGACGTCGGCCGGGGTCATCGCCAGGGCCGCTCGAAGGCCGGCGCCGCCACCATGCGCCTCGTAGTCGGCGGCGGAGCGGGGGTCGACCACTCCGACTCTCGCAAAGGTCAGCCGCTGCTGCCGCCGCATCCAGGGCAGTTCCTCCACCAACCCGACGCTGTTCGAGTTCGTGCCGTCGAGCATTCCTGCGGCAACCAAGCCGTCAACGTCCTCGGGAGCGACAGGCCCGTAGCCGACCCGACCTGCGGGAGTCTCGACCTCGACCAGCGGCTCGAGCCACAGCATGCCCCGCGACCCGGTCCGGACAACCTCGACCACCTGACCAGCAGTCGCGGCCGCCGCGACGACCCGCTCAGCCACCTCATCAGCGCCCACGGACCGGGCTGCCGCGTCTCGCGGAACGAAGACCCGCACCGCCTGAGTCTTCGCCGCACCGCCCAGCGGAGTTGCCGTCACACTCATCGGGCCTCCCCCAGAATGGCGTCGAGCCTGGCCGGCGTCACACGGCCGTAGAGCCGCTCGCCTACTTGTACCGCAGGCCCGAGGGCGCAGTTACCAAGACAGAACACTTCGTCGACCGTGAGCCGCCCGTCCGCCGACGTCTCCCCGAACTCCCGGCCTGTACGCCGCTTCGCGTGCTCGCCGAGTGCTTCGGCGCCGACAGCCTGGCATGCCTCGGCCTGGCAGATCCGTACGGTGGTCCGACCGCCAGGGGCGCGCCGGAAGTCGCGATAGAAGGTGACGACGCCATGCACCTCGGCGACCGCCAGGTTCAGCACATCGGCCATCACCGGCACATCCGCTGCGTCGACGTACCCGAGATCCGCCTGTACCGCATGGAGAATCGGCATCAGTGCGCCTCGTAGATCGCGCCGGGCAGTCGCGATCTCGCGCACGCGTTGGGCGCGCACCGTAGCGGGGTTCGTGACTTCCGTTGTCATCTCATGACCATCGCCGCCCAGCCGACCGGGGTCAAACTGATCTTGTCTATAGCCTGATAGGCGCCACCTATCAGGTCGAGCCGCGGATGATCAGGCGGGTCGGCAAGATCAGCGGAGTGGGCTGCCCGCCGGCCATCAGGGTAAGCAACATCCTGGCCATCTCGCGGCCGAGCGCCTGGATCGGTTGATGCACCGTGGTCAGCGGCGGCACGGTGTGGGGTGCCATGGCCAGGTCGTCGAAGCCGACCACGGCCACGTCCTCGGGGACAGACTTGCCGTGCTCTCGGAGTACTCGGAGCGCGGCCACGGCCATCTTGTCGTTGGCGACGAAGACGGCGTCGAGGTCGGGGTGGCCGGCCAGCAGCCGGTCCATCGCCTTGCCGCCGCTGTCCTCGGTGAAGTTGCCGTGCTCGACCCGGTGGGCGCTGAGCCCGGCCAGCGCCATCGCTTCCTGGAAGCCGCGGAAGCGTGCCACGCCTGCGTGCTCGTCGAGCGAGCCGGTGATGGTGGCGATCCGCTTCCGTCCGGAGGCGATCAGGTGTTCCGCGGCCAGCCGTGCGCCACCGCGGTTGTCGGCATCGACGTAGTAGTCGGGTTCGAGGCTCAGCGGCTGGCCGCCGAAGACGACGGGGAAGTCGGCCCGGCGGGCGAGGTCGACGAGCGGATCGTCGCCGTGCAGCGACATCAGCATCATCCCGTCGGCCTGGCGGCTGCGCAGTATCTGCTCCAGCCGGGAGTGCCCCCGGGTGGAGGTGGCGAGCAGGAGCATCAGCTCCAGTTCGGTCTCCTCCAGTACGGCGCTGACCCCGACCACTACAGAGGCGAAGAACGGGTCGGCGAACAGGGACGGGTCATCGCCGGACACCGCGAGAACCACCGCGCCGACCTGCCGGGTGGCCAGGGCCCGGGCGGTCGGGTTGGGCACGTAACCGAGGTCGCGGACGGCCTGCTGGACCGCGTCTCGCTTGGCCTTGCTGACGTGCGGGGCATTGTTGATCACCCGGGACGCGGCGGAGCGCGAGACGCCGGCTCGCTCGGCAACCTCGTCGAGCGTCGGTTGACGTCTCTCCACCTGGGCCGCTCCCTTCTCAACGAGGCGCTAGTACTCCGGTTGCCGATCATCGGCCAGTGCACCCTGCGGTGAGGCCACTGGGCAGTGCTTGGCCGGGGAGGACCAGGCTCTCATTCTAGAGCAAGCGGTGGCAGAATTGGGAGCGCTTCCAGGCTGTCGTAGGAGAGTTTTGCGCGGATGTGAGCTCGCTGGTTTGCCAGCTGGACACGCCAACCGACCTTGACAGGGTCCTGGCGGGTGGGCACCATCCTTGGTGGCACCGCGAGATTGATGGTTAAAACTGAAAGCGCTCCCAGAATTCCGCCCTGATCCGGAGGCACAGCAGATGAGATGGACCCCTCGCACCCTGACGGCGATCGGTTTGGCGCTGCCGCTGGCCTTGCTGGCCGCCGGCGCGAACGCAGCGGTGTCGCAGCCTGACCGCCTTGTCGCAGGCAACCCCATCAGTTTGACCAGCGGGTTCTATCTGGACCCCAACTCCAACCCGGCCGTGTGGGTGCGCAACAACGCCGGCGACGGGCGAGCGAACCAGATCAAAACCTCGATCGCCACGAAGCCGATGGCCCGCTGGTACGGCAACTGGAGCGGCGACATCGGCGCGGCCGTCGGGGGATTCGTCGGTGCCGCTGACAATGCGGACAAACTGCCCTTGCTGGTTGCGTACAACATCCCCGGCCGTGACGCGTGTGGCGGCCACTCAGGCGGTGGCGCGGGCTCGCCGTCCGCCTACCGCGACTGGATCGCCGCGTTCGCCTCGGCGATCGGTAGCCGTCCGGCCGTGGTGATCATCGAGCCGGATTCGCTGGGTGACTTCAACTGCATGAGCGCCGCCGCCATCGCGGAACGCAACGGCATGCTGAGTTTCGCCGCGCAGCAGTTCCGCGACCATGCGCCCAACGCCTGGGCTTATCTGGATGCGGGCAACGCCGGCTGGGTCGCGGCCAACGTGATGGCGCAGCGCCTCAACAGCGCAGGAGTCGCGAACGCGCACGGGTTCTCCGTGAACGTGTCCAACTACTACACGACCGCTCAATCGGTCAGCTATGCGAACTCGGTCAACAGCAACCTGGGCGTCGCCAAGCCGTTCGTCGTGGACACCAGCCGAAACGGGAACGGCGCCGGCAACGACTGGTGCAATCCGCCCGGCCGCAAGCTTGGCCTCACCTCCCGGACCGGCGGTGGAGCGGAAATGCTGCTGTGGCTCAAGGTTCCCGGGGACTCGGACGGGCCATGCGGGATCGGCGCCGGCATCCCGGCCGGTCAGTTCAGTCCCGATCTGGCCATCCACCTCATCAACGGGAACTGACGCGCTCGGCACCTGCCTTGACCGTGAATCTGATCGTGATGGCCGGCACCCGCCCCGCCGGCCATCACGGTCAGATTCACGGTCACCATCACGGTCATTGTGCCGTTCCAGCGATGGCCGCACGCCTTCGCGCCGGTTTGTCAGCCGACGTCGTCGCCGGTTTCGAGCTTTTGCCAGAACATGATCGCCGGTTCGGTGCTCGCGCCGGCGCGGCCCATGAGTTTCTGGATCTGCTCGCCGGCATCTTGGAAGAAGGCCTGGAACGACTCCTCGTCCCGCCATTCGTCCACGACCAGGATCTCCGTGTCGTTGCCGTAGAAATGGTGCGAGACCAATCCACGCGGCTTCGCCTTCTCGAGGATGTCCCCGAATATCGTCGGATCGTCCACGGCGAGCTTCTCCAGTGCGCGCGCATCGCCATTCACGCGCAAAGTCATCAGAACGCTCATCGCGCTCTCCTCCCGTTGCTGGAACCAGTTGTGCCCGAGGCAACTATTCGTATCCGGTTGCGACGCGGCGGCTGCCGGCAGCACGTCAACCTCAAACCGCAAGAAATCCTCCTCTCTGCCGCCGCATGACTCACATTCCTCCCCTTGCCGTCGGCATGCAATGGGTGCACGCGACCGGCTGCGAAGGTTTACCCTCATTGCGGCCTGCCCAGTGCGCGATCGCTTCCGAAATCTCCTGATATTGCGCAGAATTCCGCTCACGTGGCCGCCCGCCCAAAGCGGCCCATGAAGCGAGGAGCGCTTTTATGCGATCTCTCATCACCCGCCCGCGCGCGCTGGCCGTCCTGCTGGCCGGCGCAGCGCTCACCTTCAGCCCACTAAGCGGTACGGCGACCGCCAAACTGCCGGTGGACCACCTCGACGCGCTCAATTGTGTTACGCCGACCGCCGGCGCGGCCGCGAAGGGAGGCCGTGGCGCCGACACCCGGGACATCACCGTCGCCGAGCAGCAGGCGATCGAGGCCCGAACCGCCCAGTTGCTGAAGGCCCGGAACGCCGGCGGCAACGGCGTACGGAAGGGTGCGCTGGCGTCGGCGACCGTGCCGGTCTACATCAACGTGATGCGGGACGCGGCCGGCAACGGAGACGTGACCGACCAGCAGATCGCCCAGCAGATCGCTGTCCTGAACAAGACCTTCGGTGGCCAGGAGTCACCTGCCGCCGCGAACACCGGATTCACCTTCACGCTGGCCGGAACCTTCCGTTACAACAACAACCAGTGGCACCAGGACAAGCAGAGCACCGTTTACCGCAAGCAGACCCGCAAGGGCGGCGCCAACGCGCTGAACATCTGGGTGGTCGACTTCGGCTACCTGGGCATTGCGACCTTCCCCTGGGACTACGCCAAGAACCCAGGCATCGACGGGATCCGGGTGCAGTACACCTCGCTGCCCGGCGGCACGGCCACTAACTACGACCTCGGTGAGACCGCGACCCACGAGGCCGGCCACTGGTTCGGGCTGTACCACACCTTCCAGGGTGGCTGCACGGCGACCAACGACGAGGTGACCGACACCCCAGCACAGAGCAGCCCCACCAACGGCTGTCCGGAGGGGCGCGACTCCTGTTCCCTCCCGGGACTGGACCCGATCCACAACTACATGGACTACTCCTACGACTCCTGCTACACCCAGTTCACGCCCGGGCAGAGCACCCGCATCAGCAACATGTGGACCGCCTACCGCGCCTGACGGCTTGATCCCGAGCCGCGGGCAACCGCCGGACCGATCACCACCAGGGCGCTTCGGTCCGGCGGTGCGTCGGGCAGACCACGTGGACCCGCTGGGCGATCAGCACGCAAGAGCGACGCCGATGGGCTACTGAGGTATGTCCGGGGTTCGTGGTCCGGTCAGTCGGTTTGGGTGAGGTGTCCGCCGCCAGCCGCGGCGGCGACCCAGGGGATGGCGGACAGGCAGCCGATGCTGAGGACGACCAGCGCTGGCCTGAGACCGATGGCTGCGCCGAGCAGACCCCCAGCCAGGGCGCCGGCCGGACCCGGGCCCCACTCGACCAATCGGATCACCGCTCCGACCCGGCCGAGTAGTTCCGGTGCGACCGATCGCTGGAGCATGGTGGCCCGGACGATGATCAGGTAGACGACGCCCAGGCCGAGCAGGAACTGGCCGAACGCGACGGTCGCGATCACGACAAGGTGCGACCCGCTGGCCAGCGGAATCAGCAAGTTCCCGCCTAGCAGAACCGAGCCGATCAGCGATGGTCCGGTGGTGCCGAACCGTCGGCTGACCCGGGCGGCGACCATCCCGGCGAGGAGTGGTCCGAGTGAGCTCAGCACCGAGATCAGCCCGATCTCGGCGGCGGACAACCCGAGCACGCGGACGGCGTACAGGATGTAGAGCGCGAGCACGCCCCAATGGAAGAAATCGAAGGTGCCTTTACCGGCGGTCACTGCGAAGATGCCTCGGTGGTGTACGAACGCCGCGAAGCCCTCGCGGAGCGACAGTCCGAAGCGGGAGCTGGCCGCCGGCGCCGGATCAGGCCCGCGGCCGGCCAGTTGGAGGAGCGCGGCGACCAGGAAAGAGGCAGCGTCGACGGCGACTGCGATTGGTGCCGTGAGGAGCTGGACGAGCAGGCCACCGAGCCCGGGTCCGGCGACCGCGGTGACGGAGTCGGTCAGCGCGATGCTGCTGTTCGCGGCAGTCAACTGTCGGCGGTCGGTCACCAAGACCGGCACGTACGCCGTGTGGGCCAGTCCATAGGCGAGGGCGAGCCCGCCGGCTGTGAAGGTCACGACGTACAGCTGCGGGAGCGTCAGTACGTCGAAGGCGGCGGCGAGCGGGATCGTGCCGATCAGTACGCCCTGGCCGAGGTTGCACCAGAACAACATCCGGGCGCGTCTGATCCGATCGACCAGGACGCCGAGGAACAGGCCGATTACCAGGCTGGGCAGGGCTTCCAAGGCGGTCAGGACGCCCATCGCTGTGGGCCCGGCGGAGAGCAGTAGCACGGCGATCAGCGGGATCGCCAGTTCGCTGACCTGGGTGCCGGCGTTGGACAGCAGTTGCGCGACCCAGAAGTAGGCGAACGGCCGGTTGCGCCGCAGGGGGACCAGGCCGCCGGGTTCGGCGTGGGTTCGTTCAGACGTCATGGGGGCGCTCCAGGCTCTGATCACCGCCGTCCGGGCAAGCACCGATGATCAGGTGTCCGGCTTCTCCTGGCCGCCCAGTATGCCCTCGGAGTAGGCCGAAGCCTCGTTCGGCGACCCCTCGTGTCGAGAACGGCGGCGCTGCTTCTACTCACTTATGAGAGGCAAACCCGAACAGAGGAGAAGCA
This sequence comes from Kribbellaceae bacterium, assembly GCA_033851195.1. Taxonomy (GTDB): domain Bacteria; phylum Actinomycetota; class Actinomycetes; order Propionibacteriales; family Kribbellaceae; genus Kribbella. The sequence continues at coordinate 9,532 of JAWWOY010000383.1, forward strand.
CGATGACCGAGAACCGCATCACCGACATCCGGACCATCGCCGTACCGGTCGCCGACCAGGACCGCGCACTCGAGTTCTATGTCGGGAAGCTGGGATTCGAGAAGCGGATGGATGCCCCGCTTCCGCAACTGGGCGGGCGTTGGATCGTGGTCGCACCGGCAGGAGCCGCGGCCGCGATCGCGCTCGTGCCCGCACGACACGATGCACTGGCGGGCGTCGATACGGGAATCCGTTTCGCCTCAGGGGATGCCGCCGCCACGCATAAGGAGCTCAGCGACCTTGGAGTCGAGGTGGACGAGTTGCTCAGCTGGCCGGGCGTACCGCCGATGTTCGCCCTCCGCGATGCCGACGGCAACCACCTCTTCGTCGTCGAGGAGTGACAGCGCCATTTCTCAGTGCTCCGGCCGTCCGTCAGGCGAGCCGAGGGAACAGGGCGAGCGCGATCAGGTCGGCGTACCCTTCGTTGATCATCCGGGACAGGCGTGTCCCGAACTCCGGGTCGTCGTCCGACGCCGCGAACGTCATCGGCATCGACACGAGTTGGGCGGCGATCTCCTGCCGGTCCATGTAGGCGAGCGCGGCGTCCGGGGTCCACCGCACAGATATGCGGTAGCCGCCGGTCGGCTCGTAACCCCGGCCCGCGATCGCCGCCATCGCTGCGTCTGACATTCCATGAGTGTGGACATCAATGCGTTGACTCGGCACGGCAGCGCTCCTCTGCTCCTTGAACATCCTGACCGCCCTTGGACAGGCGCACCTTTCCAGTGTGCGCCGGTCAAGGAGCGGAGGGTGTTTCTGTCACGAGGTGCTGCCGTCCATGGAGGCCTGCCCGAAGATGGCACTGATGACCTCGGGATGGCCGGCGGTGATGCCGCCGTCGACCGGGAGAGTGACGCCCGTGATCCATTGCGCGTCGGATGAGGCCAGGAAGAGAATGGCCGCGGCGACGTCCTCGGGTCTGCCCACCCGTCCGAGCGGATACAACTGGGCAACCGTGTCGATGATGGTGGGCTCGCGTTTGACCCGTTCGTCCCAGGTCCTGGTGTGGATCGTGCCGGGTGCGACCAGGTTGAAGCGCACCCCCTTCGACCCGTACCGGATGGCCAGGTTCTGGGTGAGGTTGATGAGTCCGGCCTTCGCGGCGCTGTAGGCTTCGTTGCCGAATGCCTGCAAGCCGTTGACGGAACCGACGCTGACGACGTTGCCGCCGCGGGGGGAGTCCACCAGGTACGGCAGAGCCGCCTGAATGGCAAAGAATGGACCCTTCAGGGTGATGGCAAGGTCGGTGTCGAACTCGTCCATCGGGATGTCCTCGAAGTTCGTATCGCTTGCCCTGGCCGGAGTGTTGACGAGCACGTCGATGCCCCGTTCCGCACCGACCAGTCGCACCAGAGCGTCCACGGACTCCTTGTCCGTCACGTCGACATAGTGGGCCTCGCTGGACCCTGCGGCGGTGTCGATCGCGGTCGACACCTCGTTCGCGAACTCGACGGCGTTGTCCGCCACGACGACGTACGCGCCTTCGGCCCCGAACCGAAGAGCGGTCGCGCGCCCGATGCCGCGGCCTCCGCCGATGACGACGACGACATGGTCGGCAAACCTAGCGAGCTCTACCACGATCGTTCATCTCCTTGTTGTGGTCGTTTGTACCGGGGCGGCCAGTGGCTCATCAGGCGGGACCCGTGGCCTGGGCGCTCGGAACGCTCAGGTCCACGGTCCGTCGGGTGAAGATCGAGTCCTCGATCGCGCAGATGATCTCTGTGACCAGAACGCCGTGGTCGATGCCGGGCCCGAGATCGCCCCCGTCGACGAGTCCCGCCGCGAAGTCTTGGACCATCCACACGGCAGGGCCGACCTGGGACCGCCCGATCCGGCCGGACACCGGCCAGACCGAACGGTACTTGTCGCTCACTACGGCGAGCCCCTGATGCGACAGATCCGCAGTCACCGACCCCTCTGTGCCGATCACCTGGAACCGGAAGTCGACGATTCCGTCACCGGCGTCCGGAAGCGTCCACGCCGACGACAGCGTCGCAGTCGATCCGTCGTCGAAGGTGAGCAGGGCATGCACCACGTCCCAGGTGTCGATGCCGCGCTTGGCAAGGACACCACGGGATCCCACCGCGCTGACCGACACGGGCTTCCTGCCGGTCAGCCACAGCACCAGGTCGACCGTGTGCGGCATGAGGAACCAGGCGGGCGACGACTGGGCCCCCCACGACAGCATGGTTGTCGGCACGAAGAAGGAGTTGCTCAGCGTGGCTGACGCCGTGATCGGCTCGCCAATGCTTCCGGACCCGATCGCCGCTTTGGCCTGCAGCACATGCGGGTTCCACCGGTTCTCGAAGCCGACGAGGCAACGGGCGCCCCCGCGGTGGACCGCCGCAGCGATGGCATGGGCATCATCCAGGTTGGTGGCGACCGGCTTCTCGATGAGCAGATGCTTGCCGGCGTCTGCCACCTCGACGGCAATCTGGCGGTGAGCGAAGTCAGGCGTGGCCACGATCACGGCATCCGGATCGAATGCCTCGAGCAACTCGGTGTGCGAAGGGGTGACGGGCAGTCCCGTGGCGCCCCTCGCGTCCTCGGCCACCTTGGCCGAGGGCTCTGCGAGGGCGACAACGGTGACGTCGGGCTGTCCTTGGAGAGCCTCGGCGAACAGTCTCCCGCGCAGTCCCGCGCCGACGATACCGATAGTGACCATGACAAACCCTTCACGAATTGGAGAACTGCTGATCCGGAATCCGGAGTAGCCGACCGGCGTGCGGCTCAGAACAGGGTGAAGCCCCCGTCAACCTTGACGATCGAGCCGGTCATGAAGCTGGATGCCTCGCTCGCCAGGAAGATCGCCACCGGCCCGAGTTCTGGCGGCAGCCCATAGCGCTTCATGGCGGCGGGGTCGACGCACCATTCCTTGAACTCCGGCTGGTCGACGGGCGACATCTCGGTGAGGAAATATCCCGGAGCCATCGCGTTCACGCGGATCCCGTGCGGCGCCCACTCAGCCGCCAGCGCCTTGGTCAATTGATGAACGGCGGCCTTGGACGAGAGGTACGACGCCTGCCAGCGAGGCTGGTTGACGATCTCGGCGGACATGGAACCGACGTTGACGATCGTGCCTCCGCCCCGCTCCGCCATCCGGCGACCGACCGCCCGACTGCAGTACCAGACTCCGTCGACGTTGGTGGAGAACACGTCATGCCAGGCGCTGTCAGGGGTCTCGAAGGCCCGACCGGCGACGCCGATGCCGGCGTTGTTGAGCAAGACGTCGATCTCACCGAACTCGGTGCTCACCTGCTCGACCGCACGTTCGACGTCCTCGACATCGGACACCTCGAGCTGTACGCCGTAGGCGCGAATGCCGAGTTCGCTCAACTCCTTGGCGGCGGCTTCGGCCGAAGCGAGCGTTCTCGCAGTGACTGCTACCGCGGCACCCGCGTCGCCGAGCGCTTCGGCCATCGCGCGTCCAAGGCCCCGGCTGCCGCCGGTGACGAGAGCGACCTTGCCCTCGAGGGAGAACTTCTGCAGGGCGTTCATGGTGTCCTTTTCTGTGCGGGTGGGACGTCAGCTTGCTGGATCTACCAGCGAATGGTCATGTCATGGACGAGCGGGGATCCCGGTTCGACTGTCGTGTAGTTACCGGTCGCCAGACCATTGACCGGACCGGAGAGCGGCTCGATGCAGAAACCGCCCGGCATGGTCTCGCACACGATCCAATGCGATCCGCCGGTGTGAATATCGACCGCCAGTCGATCGCCCCAGTTGATCCGGGGCGGCGTCTCGACATCGGTGAAGGAGTCGTCCCACGGCCGCTGGCCGCCGCCGGCCATCGTGCCCGTCGGAATTCCATCCGGGTCGCACACGTAACGCGTTCCCGGCTCGAAGACATACTCGGCCGTCTCTCCGCTGTCCAAGGCCCGTCGGAACCAGGGGTGGAAGCCTGCGATGGCCGGCATGGATCGCTCGTCGTTGCTCACTCGCACAGTAACCGTCAGGTGTCCGTTGCCGAGTTCGAATGCTTGGCTCACCCGCCCACCGAACGGCCAGCGGTCGTCGAGCTCGACGACCAGCGCATCCTCGTCGATCGCCCACGCGCGGTCGAAGACCAGCCCGTGCATGGCGTGCGGTCCGACATTCGCAGGGATGACCCACTCGCTGCCCGCGAACTCGAACCGCCCACCGGCAGTACGGCTGACGAAGGGCGCCATCACGAAGGAGCCGCTGAAGAACCCGATCGGCATTCCGGGAACGGGCGCACTCCCGCCGATGATCTCCTGGCCGTCGATGATGAGAGAGCTCAGCCGCCCGCCGTTAAGGGGATCGACCCGGATGGATGCCCGCTCGGTGCGCATACCCATGACTCCGTCGCCAAGGTCGACGAGGGCGCTGGTGGTGTCTGTAGTCACTTGACGGCTCCGCCGGTCAGACCGCTCACGAGGTGCTTCTCGATGGAGGCGAAGAGGATGACCACGGGCACGATCGCGATGAGGGATGCGATGAAGAGGTACTGATAATTGGTCTGAGTCAGCCCGACGAGCTGCTGAATCCCTACCGGCAGGGTCTGCAACCCGGCTGTGGGGTTGTTGAAGAGGGTCAGTGACACGGGGAACTCATTCCATACTTGGATGAAGGAGAAGACCAGCGCGGTCACGAGTCCTGGTCTGATCAGCGGCAGTGCGATGAGCAGCATGGTGCGCAGAGTCCCGAGGCCGTCCAACTTCGCCGCTTCCTCGATCTCGAGCGGCACCGAGTCGAACTGCCCGTTGAGGATCCAGATCGAGAACGCCAGGTTGAATGCGGCATTCGTCAGGATCATCGCCCAATACTGATTGACCGCGTGCACCCAGACGAACTCCTGGAAGAGACCGACCACGACGGCAACCGGCGCGATGACCTGAGTGATCAGGACTAACCGCAGGAAGGACTCGCGCCCGAAGAACCGGTGGCGCGCACTGTAGTACGCGGCCGGCACCGAGACGAGGAGCACCAGCAGGGTCGAACAGACCGAGATGATCAGGCTGTTCTTGATGAACCCGACCAGATCGAGCTGACTCCAGATATCGGTCCAGTTATGCCACAGCCATTTCTGCGGCAGGTAGGTAGCCGGCGAGGCGAACAGTTCCGTCCCGCTCTTGAAAGATGCCAGCAGCATCACGACGTAGGGGAGGAGGAAGAAGAGGGCTATCAGAAATCCGAACACCGGCAGGGCGAACGGCCTGGCGGCATTCCAGAAGGTATGAGCGCCGCGGCCGAAAGCACCCGGTGCCTTCCGCTCCGGAAGTGGGTGATGCACCACGGCGAGCGAGGCCGCCGCCTGCGTCGCGCGGCCCGGGAAAAGCCGACGCAAGGCTGTCCTGATCCGACTCGTCGGACGCTCGCGGTCCGCTACAGCGCGGAGGTAGAAGAAGATCACGACGCAGAGGAAGATCACATTGAGGACGGAAAGCGCGGCGGCCTCGCCCGTATCGAGCTGCTGGCGGAAGGCGATCTTGTAAGCCCAGGTGATGGT
>JAWWOY010000389.1:0-2975 GCA_033851195.1 Kribbellaceae bacterium
CTGCGTGCGCGACCCCTTCGCGGACCATGCGTTGCTTGTAGGGCCGGTTGCGCTCCTCCTCCTCGCGGTCCTGCGCGTGGAACCACGTGCACCAGCAGCCCGAGAAGAGGCCGGCGTTCCGCTCGACTATGGCGGCGAAGTCGTCCCAGGTCGACTCGCCGAGCGCCTTGATCGTGTAACCGTCCATGTCCGTCTCCTGGGCAGTGGCGAAGTTGGCGCCAGCCTAGACATACACCTCAGCGAGTGCACTCGCTCCTACAGGATCAGCCGCTCTTGAGGCATAACAGTTGTGTGATCGACCATGCCGCTTTCGGCCTGCTCGATGACTCCTGCACCCAGAAGTAGTAGACAGCAGCGCTCCAGTCGTCGTATCGATCTCCACGGCGCTCATCCCATCGACGGCGGTAGAACGGCATTACCCGAAGTATCCCGCCATCCAGGAGTCCGACGTCCGCTGATGCGCTGACCGCGCGGTCATGCCGATGTGCGCACTCTTTGTCAGGTCGGCCAAACTGCTGGTTGACGGCTTCTCGGCAACTCAGTGACGTCCCCGTCTTGATGAAGTAACTCCGAGGGGCGAGCACGTGCGAGCATAAAGCATGCCACGGTACAGATTGGCGGGTATTCTGGCGCTTCAATTGGGGTCCAGTGGCAGATCGATCCAAGTGTGACAAGGACATCGCTACTGACCTGATCGATGCGTTGGAGAACAGGTGACTTCTCTGGGAGCGAGTGGATAGGGAGTTCGCTGATCGATGCGCTGCATCGGCCGGATACGTGCGTGAGTTCCTTGGCACGCTCATGCGCACGCCGGGTATCGGCAAGGAACTGAAGCGAGAACTGAAGGTCATGCAGAGTTGGGGAGCAGGTCGGTCTTCTCGCAGCACAGTACGGAATCGACGTCTCAGACGACCTAGCAGCATCGTTCCAGGCCGTAACGGCTGGTTCTTCGAGCAGTTCTGAATTTGGGTTGACTCGCCGAAGTCACCAATATCCTCTTGTCTCCTCATGTCGCGGACAGGCCTTGCGGTCGCTACGCACTGGGGCGCCTGCCGGCGGCGATTTCGACTTCCCCGGCGAGCCATCGGACGAAGCGGTCTGCGTGGACCAGATACGTCGTCTTGCTGCTGGGCGCCAGATCGGCAGCGTTGATCAGGCTGCTGTAGCGCTCAAACTCTCCGCGGAGCTCATCCAGCGTCCACGAGTTGCCAGCTTTCTTGTCCATGCGTCCCATGGTGCCGCCTCGGTCGCGGCCCGGACATCCGGACATGCCGCGACGGGTGCGCGCCTCGTCGACGAGTGTGGAGCTTCGAGCAGTCCACACCCGCCGTCATCACTGCGGTCGCGACACGGTGGCCGCCAGCGGGCAGGATCCGGTGGCCGCCAACAGTCGAGAGCTGTATCACAGCCGGGGTGCTTCGTACTGTCGGCAATCAACAGCGATATCGGCTTTTCGAAGCTTCGAAAGTGTTCGAGGTACTCACCGGTTATGAGCAAGCATCGGACAGAATCAGGCGATACCCGCAGAGGGCTCGCCGCGTCCCGCCCTCTGCCCCTGGAGAAGAACGAAAACCTATAGCGCTTTCGATAGGCGATCTCGAAAGCGCTATAGGTTTCAGGCGCTCAACTCAGCGGATAGCTGGCGACCATCCGGACGGCGAAATTGCGGTAGCCCGCGCGTTCGAAGGCCGCGGCCATCGGCTTGTTCGTCAGGTCGGTGTCGGCCCTGATCCGATCGGCCCCGATCCCATTGGCCCTGATCCCATTGGCCCTGATCCCATTGGCCCTGAGCTCATCCCGCTGGATCAGCTCGGCCAGGACGTGCGTGATCTCCGCGAGCAGGTCGTCGCTATGCCCGTGACCGCGGTGTTCCGGCAAGACGCCTAGGTAGCCGACGACCGGACCACCGTTGTTCGCCGACGGAATCGCGAACCCGACCAGCTCACCAGACGCGTCGTACGCCAGCCGCCACCAGTCCCGGTCGCCCGGCATCGAGGTGTAGATCTCGAGCTCTTCCTTCGCGGCGCCCTCGACGCCGATCCTGGCGACGGCCCGCGCGCTTGCGGCGTCGAGACTGCCCTCCATCACCTGGCGGAACACGGCCAGGAAGGCCTCGTCGTCGGCCGGCTCGAACCTCAGCCGGGTCGATCGAGGCGGCAACTCGTCTTCCGTAGTCCACTCGTAGCGCAGCCGCTCGGTGGTGGCGGACAGTCCGGCGGCGGCCGCGGCTGCCAGTCGCGGCTCCAGCGCCGCGACCACCTCGGGTTGATCGCGCCAGCCGTTCGGCAGGAAGATGTGGTACTCCGGCTGCTCGGCCGCGGGCGGGATGGTGCTGATCATCGCGCGGATCAACTCGGTCCACAGCGGGACCGGGCCAGGCCCCTCGTTGGCTGCGGATTGATCGAAGTACAGGCCGTCGACGGCGAACGGATGGTCGGAACCTTCCGTGCCCCACCAGACGGCCAGAGCGAGGATGCGATCACCGTCGTCGGCGACCCAGGTCCACTCGTGCCGGTACGCGCCCGATTCGAGGTACTCGGCGAAGCGCTCGATCGTCACGGTGTTGATCGACTGGTTCGCCAGCAGCGCAAGGATGTTGTCGAGATCGCTCTCGACCATGGTGCGGATGTTCACGGAACCTCCAGAAGGAGGCGCGGATCCGCTCAGTGCGAGCCGAGCGAGCGGACCGGACGCGCCGGAAAACCGATCGTGGTCTTCATCAGCAGCTCCTTCCGCTCGTGGCCTTCTCGCCGCCACTGACAGTACCAGACCTGTCACCCCGGATGAACGGAAAGGCGGCCCCGGCCGAAGCCGGGACCGCCCAATCGTCGTTCTAGGTGGTGCTTCGGATCCTCAGCGGATCAGAAGTCCATGCCGCCCATGTCAGGCGCGCCACCAGCAGCGGCCCCAGCCTTCTCCGGCTTGTCGGCGATGACTGCCTCGGTGGTGAGGAACAGCGCCGCGATCGACGCAGC
>JAWWOY010001093.1:0-2812 GCA_033851195.1 Kribbellaceae bacterium
GGCCTGCTGAACACCGCCGGTCCGATCTTCGACCAGGAACTCGAAAGACGGCTGGGCGCGGCGCTCTCCGACACGGCGCTCGGTCACCTCGGCGCCGCGCTCGCCGCACTGCGCGCCGCCTCACCGCATACCCCACGCCCCGACGAGCAGCAGTGACCAGCACCCGCCGAGCCCGAGGCCACCTCGGCACCCATACCAGCCGGCCCCACAGCCAGCCCCCCCGACACTCAAAACCCTGACGGCACGGTTAAGTTCCAAGAGCCGTGAACGTCTGGCGGTCAGAGCGCCAGGTTGCCCGGCCCAGGTTGCGCCGCGACCCTGACAGAACGCAAAACCGGCCCGGCCGCGCGACGGAATCACCCATCACTCGGCCGGGCCGGATCAGCAGGTTCAGTCCTGCGGCTTGCCGTCCACGTCGTCGTCCAGCTCGTCATCCGGCTGAGCGTCGCCCGGCACATCGTCATCCGACTCGAGGCCCGCCGCTGCCGCATCATCCGACGTGAGGCCCGCTACTGCCGCGTCATCCGAGTCGAGGCCCGCTACTGCCGCCTCGTCCATCTCGTCGTCGAGATCCACCTCCTTCAAGGCTGGGGCGTCGACCTCGTCTCCGGCGTCTAGCTGGCCGTCCAGCGCATCGTCAACGATCGGGTCGTCGAAGTACTCGCCGTCCTCGTCCTCTTCGTCATCGAGGTCGGTGAACTGCAGGCCCTCCAGCTCGGCTGCCCGCTCGGCCGCACCGGTCACGCCGTCGACATCCACGCCGGCCGCACGGTGGAACCAGACCAGCGCCTCATCCGTACGCCCCGCCTCCTGCAGCGCATCGGCGTACGCGTAACGAAGCCGCGGCAACCACTCGGCACGGGTCCGCTTGGTCAGCTCCGGAACCTCGAGGGTCTGGATCGCCGCCGCGGTCTGACCCATGTCGCGACGCGCACCGGCCGCCACGATCAGCATCTCGATCTGCGAACCGGGCTCCAGATCCTTGACCTGCTTCTCCCGGGACAGCGCAAGCGCCTTCTCCGGACGACCCAGCGCACGCTCGCAGTCGGCCATCGTGGGCAGCACTTCCTGGTTGCCCGTCATCCGCCGTACGGCGCGGAACTCGGTCAGCGCCTCGTCATAGTGCTCAGACAGGTAGGCAGTGACAGCAACAGCCTCCCGTACGCCGCCCAGCCGCGCGGCCAGCCGGCGTGCCGTCTTGGCGTGCTGGTACGCAAGCTCAGGATCGTCCTCGATCAACCGACCGGAGGCGACCAGATGCTGCGCAACCAGGTCAGCGAGGCTCCGCGGTAACGAGCGCAGCTCGGCCTTGACCGAACGGTCGAGCTCGGCGCCCGTGATATCTGCGGGAATCGCCGGATCGTCGCGGCGCGGGCCGGCCTTGTCCTCTTCCCGGCGGGGCCCGTTGACACGGACCTCTCGCGAAGCGCGATCGCCACGACGCGGGCTGCGGTCCTCCCGCCACCCACCCCGAGCCTCACGCGGCGGTCCCGACCGGTCATCACGCCGAGGCGCAGACCGGTCGTCACGCCGAGGCCCCGAGCGATCGTCACGCCTAGGCCCGGATCGGTCGTCCCGGCGCGGCCCAGACCGATCATCACGCCCAGGCGCAGACCGGTCATCCCGCCGCGGCCCAGACCGATCATCACGCCGCTGCCCAGACCGATCATCACGCCGAGGCGCAGAGGGGTCGTCATGCCTAGGCCCGGATCGGTCGTCCCGGCGCGGCCCGGACCAGTCATCACGCGGAGGCGCAAACCGATCGTCACGTCGCGGCCCGCGGTCCGTGGGACCTCCGGCATCCCGACCAGGAGCGCGATCAACCGCACCCCGGTCGTCGCGACGCGGCCCACGATCGGCAGAGCCTCGGTCGTCACGGCGGGGGCCACGGTCGGCGAAGCCCCGGTCGTCACGACGCGGCCCACGATCGGCAGAGCCCCTGTCGTCACGGCGGGGGCCACGATCGGCAGAGCCCCTGTCGTCGCGACGGGGGCCACGGCCTTCCTGGCGCGGGCCACGCGAGGAACCGCGGTCACCCCGGTCGTCCCATACCGACGGCTTCCGGTCTTCCGGCGACGTGCGGCTCTCCCAGCGCGAAGTCTTCCGTCCGTCCCCCCGCCCGCCCTGTACGTCGCGGTCGTCCCGCCGCGGAGCTGGTCTGTCATCACGGCGTGGAGCTGGTCTGTCATCACGGCGTGGAGCTGATCGATCGTCACGGCGCGGACCAGACTTGTCGTCACGACGCGGGCCTGATCGGTCGTCACGACGCGGGGCGGAGCGGTCGTCGCCTCTCGGTCCGGATCGGTCGTCGCGGCGCGGCCCAGAGCGGTCGTCCCGGGACTGACCTGCACCGCGGGACTGATAGCCGCCGCGATCATCGGCGCTCCTCGAACCGCCACCACGGGGGGCGTCGTCACGGGACGAGCTCCTAGGGCCGCCACCGGTACGCGGGGCGTCGCCGCGGCCAGCTGCGCCGCGAGAATCACCGCCACCGAAGCCGCCACCGGGGCGACCACGTCCGCCGGAGTCTGGTCGCCCGCCACCTGCTCGGCCGGCAGCAGCACGGCCGGCGCCGCCGCTGGAAGAACCACGGCCGGGACGATCGCCCGGGCCTGAGCGGGGTGTACGGGGTGGCGTAGCCACGGTGACTCCTATCGGTCGTACGAGGTGATGCGGGGCACTCATACAAATGTTAAGGGCCACCCGGTGTGGGTGGCCCTTAACAGTGTGAATGTCCGGCGACGTCCTACTCTCCCACGACCTCCCGGTCGCAGTACCATCGGCGCTGGCGGGCTTAACTTCCAGGTTCGGA
>JAWWOY010000437.1:0-11111 GCA_033851195.1 Kribbellaceae bacterium
CCCAGGCCGACGCAACCGATCACGTGTCCGCGCCAGAACAACCCGGAACGCCCAGTCCGTCGTACGGAGGTCACTCGGGACCGATGAATGGCGACACGCCGGGGAACAAGGGACCGATGAACGGGGGTTGTGTCGGGGGACCATCACCGGCCTGGCCGAGCGGTACGGCCTCGGGCTGGGACCGTGGAGGGACACCTTGCCGCTCTCGACGGATCCGGGCTGGTCAGCCGTCGGCGTACCCGCCACCCACGTGCCCGCACGTCGCGTGCCCGCACCTCGCGTACCGCGCCCGGCGTACCGGTGGTGGGCCGGTCTGTGGTGGCCGGCAGGCTGGGTCGCGGACGTCCACGCCATCACAACGGCCACAACGGCCGGCGTTGACCGGCTTCGCGTGGTGCGCCCGCCTGGGGAGGCGCTGGCGGTTCCGCTGGGATGGCCTGGCGGTTCGGCCGCACGGCGCGGCGCCCCGCCGGCACGCGGGCTAGGTCAGGCTGCCATCGATGCGTCCATCGGCTGAGGCGTTCCGGCCTGGCGAGACGGTGGATCGGGGTGCCCGGGTCAGAATGCTGGAGTGAGCAAGTTTTCCCCCCGGTTAGTGCCGAGAAACCGTCACACGCGTCGTTGGCCTGCCTCCCTGGCGGTTCTCGCAGTATTGGCGCTGCAACTCGCAATACCGCCAGAGATCACCGCCGGGCCGCCGTGGCTCTTGCCGGGCTGCGAGGCCGCGCTACTGATTCCGCTGGTGTGGACGAACCCGTTCCACCTGGAACGGGACGAGCCTTGGCTGCGCTGGGTCGCGTTGATCTTGCTCGCCGCACTGGTCCTGGTCAACGCCCTCTACCTGGGCAAGCTAGTGGCGTACCTCATCAACTCCGGCAACGCCAACGATGCCCAGGTGCTGGTGCGTGGCGCACTGTTGATCTGGGTGACGAACGTGGTCGCCTTCGCCGTCTGGTACTGGGAGATCGACCGGGGTGGACCGTTCGCCAGGGCACCCGAGCACCCGCACGCGGTGGAGAAGCCGGATCTGCTGTTCACGCAGATCGCTAGCAAGATTCCCGGCTGGGACAACTGGCTGCCCGGCTTCACCGACTACCTATACGTGGCTTTTACCACCGCGACCGCCTTCAGCCCGACGGACACAATGCCGCTGTCTGCCCGGCTCAAGGCGCTGATGACCATCGAGTCCGCCATCTCGCTGCTCACCCTCGCAGTGGTCGCCGCCCGCGCGGTCAACATCCTCTGACGGTACGACGCGCGTCGCCGGCAGCCACGGGTAAGGGTGGCGCGCCGGAGCCGCAGTACCGAGTCGAGATCTGACCAATTGCTGAGAAATCCTCTCGACCGAATGTAATGAGTGTGGCATCGTGACGGTCATGTACAAGGCCCACCGGTGACGGCTGGGCGGAAGCAGCTGGGAGCCAGGATGCAGGTTGCGCAGGACGCCGCCCGGACCAAGTCGGTCGGACTCGGCTTCGCGGTGTTCTCCGCGATCACGTTCGGTGGTTCCGGACCGTTCGCGAAGGCCCTGATCGGCGCCGGTTTCTCGCCCGAACAGGCCGCCTGGATACGCATCGTCGGTGCCGCGGCCCTGCTCGTCCCGCTGGCACTGATCTTCCGTGGCAGCACCGGCCTCCGCACCGCCCGCGCCTCGTGGCCGCAGCTCGTTTTGTACGGCCTCACCGGCATCGCCGGCTGCCAGACGCTGTTCTTCATCGCCGCCAGCCGACTGCCTGTCGGCGTCGCGATCCTGCTCGAGTTCAGCGGGCCCGTGCTGGTCGTCGGTTGGCTGAAGTTCGGCCGCAAGGTGCCGGTGCCGCGCTCAGCCGCCCTCGGCGTCGCTATCGCCTTGGTCGGTCTGGCCTGCGTGGTGGAGATCTGGTCCGGGCTGCAACTCGACCTGGTCGGCCTGCTCGCAGGACTCGGCGCCGCCGCCTGCCAGGCGACGTACTTCGTGCTGATCGACAAACTGACCGGGGTCGCCGACCCGCTGGTGATGACCGCGGCCGGCAGCGTGGTCGGCGCCGTCGTACTGACCGCCATCGCCGCGCCCTGGACCATTCCGTGGCACGCGCTGACCGACACCATCGCGATCGGCCAGCGCTCCGCACCGGGCTGGATCTTCGCGGCCTGGCTGATCGTGATCAGCACCGTCGTCGCCTACTTGGCCGGCGCCGCCGCGGTCCAGCGACTGGCCGCCGCGATCGGAGGAGCAGTCGCGTACGTCGAGGTGGTGGCAGCGAGCCTGTTCGCCTGGATCCTGCTCGACGAGACGCTGACCAGGGCCCAGGTGATCGGCGGCGCCATCGTCCTGGTGGGCGCGTTCGTCGCCCAGTCCTCCGTGGGCAAGGTCGCCCCGCCCGAGGTCCCCAGCCCAGACGCCGCGATCTCCGGATCAGCAGTGGTCGAGCCGCCGGCTCGGGACCTGGATCTGGACCCGGCCGGTCTCTGACGCCAAGATCACATCGACACGGCCGCCGGCGCCGTACGAGCATGGTCGGCATGGAACCGATCGTCGAGCTGACAGCTGGAAGGGTCCGGGGTCGTTCGACCGACGGAGTCACCGCCTTTCTAGGAATCCCGTACGCCGAGGCTCCCACCGGGCCGGCCGCGTTCGCCGCGCCCGTGCGAGTGACCCCGTGGGACGGCGTCCGGGATGCGACGACGCAGGGCGCGACCGCACCCCAGCCGCCCTACGATCCACCGTTCGACCAGTTGCTGAGCAACCCGCTGTACGACGGCCCGGAGTTCCTCAACGTCAACGTCTGGACGCCGGGCGGATCAGGTCTGCCGGTGATGGTGTGGCTGCCGGGCGGCGCGTTCCGTAACGGGTCCAACGCGGTGCCGACCTACGACGGCTCCGCCTTTGCGCGGGACGGCGTCGTACTGGTCAGCGTCAACTACCGCCTGGGGGTCCAGGGCTTCGGTGTCGTGGAGAACTCGCCCGCCAACCGCGGCCTACTCGACCAGCTCGCGGCCCTGGCCTGGGTCCAGGAGAACATCGCCGCATTCGGTGGCGACCCCGGCCGGGTCACGGTGTTCGGCCAGTCGGCGGGCGGGATGAGCGTCGCCACCTTACTGTCGATCCCGGCGAGCCGGGGGTTGATCCAGCGAGCGATCGTGCAGAGCGGCTCGGGCCAGGCTGTCGCCATCGGAACCGAGGCCACCTTCGCCACGGCGGAGGTGGCCAAGCGGCTCGGGGTGGAAGCGAGTGCTGCCGGCCTCGGGTCGGTGCCGCTCACCGAGTTGATCGCGATCCAGGGAGCCGTCGCGGCGGAGCTGCGGCAGAACCCGGACCCTGAGCGCTGGGGGCCGTCGGTGGTCAGGGCCGGTGGCGGGATCATGCCGTTCTTCCCGGTGATCGACGGCGACCTGGTCCGCGAACGACCGATCGACGCGATCGCCAAGGGCGCCGCGCGAGGAATCGACCTGATGGTCGGAACCACTACCGAGGAGTTCCGCCTTTTCACCATCCCCACCGGTGTGGCCGCAGCGATCACCGCCGAGGCGCTCCCCGTACTGACTGCCCGGATGGGGCTTCCTCCCGCGATCGCGGAGATCTACGCGGCCAACCGTCCCGGACTTAGCCCTGGCGAGGTCGTCGCAGCGATCACCAGCGACGCCTTCTTCGTCGTACCGACGATGCGGCTGGCCGAGGCGCACCAGGGCACCACCTTTGCCTACGAGTTCGATTGGCGTACGCCGGTGGGCGGGCTCGGGGCGTGCCACGCGCTGGAGTTGCCGTTCGTCTTCGACACCCTCGGCAGCGGGTCGACCGCACTCACCGGCCCGGGTGCGCCGCAGGAGCTGGCCGACCGGATGCATGCCGCCTGGGTCGCCTTCGCCACCTCCGGGGATCCCGGCTGGCCGCAGTACGACACGGCCAGCCGGGCAGTGATGACGTTCGATCAGCCTGTTTCACGGGTGATCGAGAGCCCGAGGGCGACCGAGTACGCCTTGTGGGCGGCCCTCGGCTCACCTCACGGCTGACATCACAGCTGACATCAACTGGACGGTTCGAGGAGCAGGGTCTGGACCAGCTCACGGGGTAGTCCGTGAGTCTCGTGCAGGTAGTCGAAGTCCTCCTGGTCCAGCGGCCGGCGGAAGCGCTCGTGCGAGATGATGTGCCGTCCTCGCTCCAGCAGCTTCCGGAACCGGGTCTCCTCGTCGAGCAGGAGCTGCCGCACCAGCGAGACCACCTCGCCCTGGTGGAAGTGGTCGAGGGTGTGGTGCAACAGCTCCATCGGCAGGTCCGAGAGAGTGCGGGTGCTGTCGGTGCTCCACAGGCTGGTCAGGAGCCGCCGGATCAGCCGGCGGAGCACGTAACCGCGCCCCGTGTTCGACGGGCGCACGCCGTCGCCGATGATGACGATGCTCGACCGCAGATGATCGATGACGATGCGCTGTGACTGCTCGTCCAGCTCCCACAGCTCGGGCACGATCCGCATCCACGGCTCGAACAGATCGATCTCGTAGACCGACTGCTTGTGCTGCTGCACCATCATCAGGCGCTCCAGGCCGAGACCGGTGTCGATGTTCTGCTGCTGCAGCGGTTGCAACGAACCGTCGTCGAGGCGTCGATAACGCATCAGCACGTGATTCCAGACCTCCATCCACCGTTCGTCAGTGGTGGGAGTGCCCTGCGGTGTGGTGTCGCCGGTCCAGACGAACATCTCCGAGTCAGGACCGCACGGACCGGTCGGCCCGTTGGACCACCAGTTGTCGTCCGTGGTCAGTTCGACCGGTACGCCTAGGTTCTGCCAGGTCTGCAGGGATCCCGTGTCGAGTCCGACCTGATCGTCGCCACCGAACACGGTGACGTGGATCCTGCCGGGATCGATGCCGAATCCGTCGCGGAGCAACTCGTTGCCCCAGCGCAGCGTCTGGGTGCTGCCGTAGTCGCCGAGGGACCACGAACCGAGCATCTCGAACACGGTCAGATGGGTCCGATCACCGACCTCGTCGAGATCGGTGGTGCGCAGGCAGCGCTGCAGGCCGACCAGGCGGTTGCCCGACGGATGCGGCAGCCCCTCCAGGTACGGCGTCAACGGGTGCATACCCGAGGTGGTGAACAGCACGGGATCACCCGGCCGCGGGATCAGCGAAGAACCAGTGGTGCGCCGGTGACCGCGGTCGGAGAAGAAGTCGAGGAAGGTCTTGATGGTGTCGTCGGTGGTCATGATGGGTCCTTTCGGGAAGGACCGGAAGGCGCCGCGCGACTATCACCGACCACTGGATCAGGTCAGAAACACCGGCGGACCGTTTCCGGTCGCCGGTGGGAGGAAGTACGTCAGGCAGCGGCAGCCGGCGAGCAGAGTGCTCGTGCGGCTGCGGCGAAGTCCGACAGGCGATGCATACCGTCGAGTTTATCGTTCACCCGGAGATCCGGCCTCCGAATTTGTCTCGCGGAGTCTGTGGTGGAGGTAACCGGGCTCCCGAGCGTTTGCTGGCGGGGTTGCGAATGCGTGGCCGTCGGGCCGACGTCGGGCCGGGCCGCCTGGTGGCAACAAGGGACCGATGAGCCTCGGCGCGCCGGGTAACAAGGGACCGACGAAGGGCTGGCTGGGTGGGGGTGGGGCAAGGGTCAGAGGTCGAGGAGGTTTCGGAGGATGGTGCCGGAGCGGTTCCAGCTCCAGTCGGTGGTGACCCAGGCGCGGCCTGCCTCGCCGAGGGCCTGGGCACGGGCGGGATCGGTGAGCAGTTCGATCAGGCGGACGGCCACTGCCACGGGGTTGTGGGGATCCACCACGTAGCCGGTTTCGCCGTGGCGGACGGCCGCGGGTGCCCCGCCAGAGTCGCCGACCAGTACAGGTTTGCCGGCGGCCGCGGCCTCCAGGAAGACGATGCCGAGCGCCTCCGCCTCCAGTCCGAACCGCCGGGTCCGGCAGGGCATCGCGAACACGTCCGCCGCGTCGACGTACGGGGGGATGCCGGACCAAGGCACCGCGCCGGTGAAGTGGACCGCGTGGGCGACCCCGATGTCCCGCGCGAGCCTGGTCAGGCGCTCGAGGTCGGAGCCGCCACCGACCAGCAGCAGCACCGCAGCCGGTACGACGGCCAGCACTCGCGGCCAGGCGCGGATCAAGATGTCCTGTCCCTTGCGCGGTACGAGCCTCGAGACACAGGCAACGACCGGTACGCCGACCAGGCCGAGTTCCGTCCGCACTTGCTCTCCCCCGCAGCCCGGGTGGAAGCGCGAGGTGTCGACGCCCGGTGTCAGCCGACGCATCCGCGCCGCACTGTCGGCTGACAGCGCCGGCGCGATCCGTTCGGAACTCCAGGACGAGACCGAGGTGACGATGTCAGCCGCGTCGCCGATCCGGCGGAGTGCTTGGCGCGCACCGGGTACGCGTGCCCACCAGGTCTCGTGGCCGTGCGTCAGGGCGACGATGCGGCGCGCGCCGGCTTCGCGGAGTGCCGGGCCCATCAACCCCAGCGGCGCGGCCGCGCCGAACATCACCCGATCGGCGCCGTACCGACGCATCACCCGGACGGCGTGCCGGGTCACCCGCGGGCTCGGCAGCAACATCGACGTACGGTCTCGTTCGACCGGGAACGGCAGGTCCGCGTCGTACGCCGGATGGCCGGGCATGGTTGCCGTCAGAACCACCAGGCGCTCGGCCGGCAACTGGTCACACAGGGAACGCACGAACGTCTCGATGCCACCCTGCCGGGGCGGAAAGTCGTTGCTGACGACAAGAACCCGCCCGGTCACCGTTGCCCCAGCGGGGGGACGACGACGCCGTGCTGAGCCGCCCAGGCCCGGCCCATCGCGATCCGCTCCGGCGGCGTCGGGTGGTCCGCGAACAGCAGATACCGCCAGCGGCTCGGTTCCAGCCCGCTCAGGTTCGTCACCGACAACTGGTGCTGCATGTCGACGAAGTCCTTCGGGTCCTTGGTCAGCTGCAACGAGTGGTAGTCGGCGCGTGCCTCGATCTTGCGGCTGACCAGGTTCTGCACCGGGGCCGAGACCGTCGTGCCCACCACGATCAGGGCCAGCAGCATCGCGGTCCGGCGCGGATCGGCCATCCGGGTCCCGAGCAACAAGCGCAGCAGAACCACTGAGAAGGCAGCACCGAGTGCACCGATCAGCGTGCCGTGCAGAACGTCACCCTCGGCCGCGTGACCGAGCTCGTGCGCGACCACCAGCCGGACCTGGGCGGGCGGCGCGTTCTTCAGCAGCGTGTCATACACGACCAGCCGCCGGGTGGATCCGAACCCGGACACGTAGGCGTTCAGCGACGTGGTCCGCTTGGACGCGTCGGCGACCAGGACGTCCTTCACCGGCACCCCGTCCTCCGCCGCCAGCTGCATGAACTGGTCCCGCTGCGGCCCCGGCGCCATCGAGGTGAAGTCGTTGAACTGCGGCTCTACCACTACCGGGTACGCGAACGAGACACCTAGCACGAGCACCGCCCCGGCGATGGCCGCGGGCGCCCACCACCAGCTGCGCCAGCGCTTGGCCAGCGCAACCAGCCCGAGCACGATGGCGACGAGGGCGAGCGTCGACAGCAGCCAGGTGACCGCGCGGTCCCGGGTCCATGAGCCCCAGTCCTGGGTCGAGAGCCCCCAGCGCCGCTGCACACGCTCCGCCATCACATCGCTCGGCAACGTGACCACGCTCGCGATCAGTCCCAGCAAGGCCACCACCACCGGTACGGCGAAGTACCAGCGGCGCAGCTTGATCGCGTCGTACAAGCGGCGGCCGAGCGGGGTGAAGCCGAGCATCAGCGGGACCAGGAGCGACAGGACCCACGAGGTCGTGGTCCACGGCAGCAACTCGTGCCGGAACTGGTTCTGCCGGGCGATCTCCGCCGCAGTGAAGTCGAGGGCGGCGTTCGGCGCGGGGAGACCGATCAGGTGCCATGGAGTCGTCCAGGCGATCACCGCGGCCAGAGCCAGCGCGAGCCCGACAGCGGCCCAGCGCGGGGCCCAGGTGGAAGCCCGGGTAGAAGCCCGGGTAGAAGCCCCGGTAGAGGGCCGGGGAGCAGCCCGGTCAGACACCGGCGAGCCTCTTCAGGTACTTCTGCCAGTCGGCGACGAACTGCTGCTCGGTGGTCCCGAGCACGGTGCGGAAGGCATCGGCCAGACCAGTCGGGCTCTTCGAGGTGTGCACGGCTCGGTAGAACTTCACCAACTTGCTCTGTCCTTCCCGCTCGCTGATCAGCCGGCAGGCCAACCAGGCAGACTCGTAAACCTGGGGCAGCTCGGTCGACGAGGCGCCGAACGCCTCCGCCGATGGCAGCGTCTTGGGCACCTTGCCCGCCCGGATCGCCTTGAACAGCTCCTTCGCCGCCGCTTCGTCCTGCACGGGCACGGCGGTGAACGCGACGTAGTCAGCGAAACCCTCGGCCAGCCACAACGGTACCGGCGAGGCGGTGGCGGTCGTGGCGACATGGGTGGTCTCGTGCGTCAGGACGATCCGGCGCCCCTGCTGACCGAGCTCCTGGAACAGCTTCGGGTTGGCCACCACGCGCACCGGAGCACTCGTCTGCGGGACGTCCAACTCGGCCATCGTGACGGCTGCGATCTGCCCGTAACTGCCCAACGGGACCCCGAGCACCTGCTCCATCTGCTGCTGAGTGGCCGGCAGGAAGATGACGGCCTTCTGCCGCCAGTTCCGGCCCCACACCTTGCTGACCGACCCGACCGCACGGTCCTCGACCGCGGCATAGGCCTCCGCGTCCGCCTTGGAGTTCAGGCTGATCACCAGGCTGTGAGCGCTCTTGACGAGGTTGATGCCGCCCAGCGCCCAGATCGGCCGCCGCTGACCGGCCGCGAACCGCTCCGAGAAGGACGCCGCGTACGTCGTGTCGCCGCGGGTGACGAAGGTGACCGGCAACGTCTCCCGCGCGGGATGAGCGTCGAAGCCGGTCAGCTGCCAGGACACCTCGACCTGGGCCAGCCAGGACTCCGAACCGCCGAGCGCGCTCTGCCGATCCGGCGGCAGCGCAGCCGGATCGTCGCTGACGTAGCGCAGCTGGAAGGTGGCCAGTGGCAACTTTTCGAGGTTGGCGAAGATCATCCGGGCCTGCCCGTCGAACGCGTTGGCCTGCGGGTCGACCGTGGCCAGGAAGGCGCTGCGGCTGCCGCTGTGGACCGCGTCCGCCATCTTCTGGAGCACGGCCTCGCCCGCCACGGCGCGGCGTACTCCCTCAGCGGCGTCCGTCGGCGTGGAGACCTGCTGGCCCGGCGACTGGCCGGAGGGTACCGGTGACGAGTCGGCGGGCGCATCGGCGATCGAGCGCAGGCCCGCGTAGCCGGCTGTCGCGACCACGCCGATGGCCAGGCCGAGGGCGATCCGTCGGATCAGCGGGCCACGGGCTCGGCCACCGCCGCGTGGTGGGGCCGCAACCGGCGCGTCACCCTGTTCGTCGATCACCTCGGCCCCTTGCTGGTCACCTGCCCCCGTCTGGGGAGTCACTGTAGGTGCCTCCACGGACGGAGGTCACACCCGGTTGGTGAAACGACTCGGCTCCGAGGCGAGTGCCCCGGAGCCGGATGCATATCAACAGATGGCCGGTTCAGCCAGGGCGGACGGCGCCGCTGTAGGGCATCAGGTCGATGGAGTCGGTCTTGACCGGCTCGTTCGGGTTGGCGGCGTGCACGATGCGGCCGTTGCCGATGTACATCGCGACGTGGCTGATCGGGCTGTAGTAGAAGACCAGATCGCCGGGCTGTAGCTGGCTCTTGCTGACGCGACGCCCCTCGCCGGACTGTGCCGCCGCGGAGTGTGACAGCGAGACACCCGCCTGAGCCCAGGCCTTCATCGTCAGGCCGGAGCAATCGAACGAGTTGGGGCCGGCTGCGCCCCAGACATAGGAGTCGCCGAGTTGGGCCAGCGCGTACTGGACCGCGGCGCCGGCGCGCCCGTTGGGCGGCACCGGGAGATCCAGCCGGTTGCTGCCAGTGCTACTGGGCCGGCTGTTCCTCGCGTCCTTGACCGCTTTGGCCTGCTCGGCTGCGAGCTTGGCGCGCTCGGCGTCGCTCAGTTTGCCGAGCACCTTCTGGGCCGCGTCGAGGTTCGTCTGGATCTGCTTCTTCAGGGCGTTCTGCTGCGCCTGCACGGCCTGCAGCGCGGCGAGCTCGGACTGCGCGCTGGCCTGTAGGTCGGCGAGCTTGCCCTGGGCGGACTGGAACCGGCGGAGCGTCGAGTTCTGCTGGCCCGCGAAGGCCTGTGCGGTGGAGGCCTGGCTGAGGAACTGGTCCGGGTTGGTTGACAGCAGCAACTGCGCCGTCGTGGTCATCCCGGAGGTCTGGTACTCGGCGACCGCGAGTGAACCGATCTGCCGCTTGACCGTGTCAACCTGGACCTGCTGCGTCTTGATCCCGGCCTGGAGCGCCTTCACCCGGTCACTGGAGGACTTGATCTGACCCCGCAGGTTGTTCGCTGCTTCACCGGCCACCTCGGCCTTGTGCTGCAGGTTCGCGACCATCGTTCGGGCCTGGGACAAGGTCGGCTTCGGATCTGCGACTGCCGATCCCTGGATGAACGTCACGCCCAGCAGTGCGGTGCAAGTGATGGCGGCGAGGGCGATGCCCCGAGTGCGATTCGTACGGCCGATGGACACAGCCCGGTCGGTCCCTTCCTCTACTCGATGCCGTCCCCGTCGACCACGCCGGTGTTACCGCAGAAACCCGGCCAGTCACCCTCGGCTGACGTTGCCCGGCCGGTCTGGTCAACCGGCACTCTGGGGCAACGGGACGTAACAGTAGTAACCGATTCGTGACCGGCGCAATTCGCCCCTCGGGTTTTGCTGAAAATTAACGTCGGAGGAGCCTTGCTCAGACTGCGTCGGCCGCATCCCGGTCTCCTCCGGCGGCGGCCGGATCCAGACTGCTGACCGCGTGCACCAACCGCAGCGGTGGCACCAGCCCGGACTCCGCCAGCGCCGCCAGCGCCGCGCGCTCCTCGTCGTCGATCACCAGTGATCCGCTCTGCTCGGCCGGCAGTCCGAGCAGCACGCTGACCACGCAGTCCCGACAGCCGGGACCTCTCATCACACACGCGTCGCAGTCGATCAGCACAACGTCCTCCAAAGTGGGGAAGAACCCGGACTTGCGCCCGGTTGCGAAGGACGCTAGAGAACGCCGCCGACAGTTTCCCGTCA
>JAWWOY010000472.1:0-3273 GCA_033851195.1 Kribbellaceae bacterium
CTAACCCAGTCGGCTAGTTCGTCCTCGCCATCTTTGAGTTCGTCCTTCACAGCCTCGACCGAGTACACGAGTCCAGCGGCGTGCGCGGCCTCTACCCAGTCCCAGAAGCCGGGAGCGAAGTCCATGCCGTAGTGCGCATTCTTGGCGCTGATGAAGACGTTGGAGTCCAGGAGGTACATCACGCGACTCCCAGCTCTTCGCCGAAGCTTTGGAACGTGGCGGCTTTGCGCACTCCCAAGAGATGGAAGGCGTCTCGATGAAGCGTCTGTCCTTCAAGCGTGTCCGAAATGAGTGCACGCGCGAAGCGTCTGCTGACTCGCAGCGGCTGGGTGTTGTAGTAGTTTCCGCCACTTCCGGCAGTTGCGGCCAGCTCGATCACACGAGCTAGTTCGTCGACATACGCGGTCCGGTAGTCATCCCAGCTGAACATGTCAGCGTCGAAAAGCCTTCGCAGGACGACCAGGGTGCTGACCTTGAACGTCTTCGCCAGTCGGTCGAGGTCGTCTGTAAGAGTCGGCCCAGAGAGTTCATCTGGTAGGAGTTCACTGGGTAGGAGGAACTCGGCCGCCACCCGATTGCACCATCGCTCTAGGGCGGCTTGATCGCCCCGGGAGGAGCTCGTAGCCCCGAACCCATCGCCGGTGGCTTCCAGTTCGGGCTTGTCGACTCCGGACTGCCCTACCCACACATGTGCCAGTTCATGTGCCATGGTGAAAATCTGCGCAGCCTTGGTGTCGGTCCCGTTGATGAAGATCAGTGGAGCATGGCTGTCCACGAGCGTAAAGCCGCGGAACTCCTTGGGATCCAGCACCCGATGTGTGTTGCTGCCGACGATCCCACTGACCATTACCAGTACGCCCGTGGATTCAACGAGGTCGATCAGACTTCGGAGAGCCTCGGACCACGCTCGGTAGTTCTGCCGAGCTTCGAAGGTAAAGCCGAGCGTTTCCCGCATATCCTCTGCAACCTCGGAGGGATCATCCTCAGGACCGGCGCTGCCCACGAAAGCCACGGGATCGAACTGGTGGCGCGCGGAGAACTCCTGGTACCACTCCTGCCGCTGTTCACAGATATAGATGGTGTCCAAAAGGTTCGGACTCGGGTTAGTGATCCCGGTGTCGCGGATCGTGCGGAAGTCCGGGATCGGCAAGCCTTCGACCGGTGGGTGATCCATGAGGAGATAACCCAAAGGGGTGTAGGTGGCCCGCGCGAACTTCTGAAGCTGTTTTAGTGTCGGCTTGGCTTCGCCTGCCTCCCAAGCTGGGAGCTGAGGGACGGCTCTTTCTATCTCTGCGTCGGTTCGACGAGAGCGATCAATAGCCCACTGCAGCATCTCAGGAGAGATATCTACGCGCAGAACCACTGTCCACTCCTCCCCTCTTGACCTCGTCTGAGACAGACAGTACCGGAGCCAACCACGCCGCGGGCGTATCTCGAGTCGTCCGATGGCTACCCCAGGATGCCATTAATCGAAAGTTTGTTCCATCGGGAATCGGCCTCAAGTTCGAGCGCGCGAGCCCGTGGGTGGCTAGCGCCACCCGGCGAGTGGTTCGCAGTCGGAGGCGGGTCAGCATGTACATCCGACTCAGTGATGTCCTAGCGATTTGTTGTCGGCGATGGCTCGACAGGCCGGGAGTGTTCGGTCAGGAAGGTGATCAGGTCGCCCACGTCGATGACAGACGTGGGTGGGTTGCTCTCCTCGCTGACTAACCGCTCCTCCAGCCATGACCGCATCAAACTGGTCACCTTCTCGCTGCGAGCGTCGGCGACGGCCCGCAGTCGATCGAGCACGGGCTTGGGTAGTCGCAAGGCGTAGGTCACCATCGGCTCGATGGTCGAGGCCGGCTCGGGAACTGCGACCTCCAGTTCGGCGCTGGCGTCGTGGGTGTCGTAGTAGTCGGCTAGTTTTTTCGGCTCAGCGTGATCACTCATCGTTAACTTCCCTTTCGGCGGAGCGTGCAGCTTTGGAGTCGGTCGTATCCCGCCGATCGCCTCGTGCGGGAGCCTTCCACGGCTTCGGTAACGACCTCCAGCAGGTAGGCAACCGGGATCTCCCGGCTGAACTAACTCTGCCAGTTCGCAATACGTGACGCAATACGCTGATTCGGCATGGTTTGGCGCCTTGGCTCAGCAAGGGAGGTCGTGGTCGTGGCGGGACGGGAGCGGGAGGCCCGGGCGGCGGCGGCCGGAGCGGCGGCGGTGCGGGTCGAAGGGGCGGACTCCGGTCCGGCTGGCGGCGCGACCGAAGGCGGTCCGGATCCGGTCGACCACCAGGTCGGGGTTGTCGAGATCCGCCCAGGAGATCCAGCAGTACTCCTGCGGCGGTGGTCCCGCGGGCTCACCTCGCGGCCGCGCTCCGAAGGCCTGCGCGGCGAGCTCGCCCTGATAGTGGTCGTACTCCTCACACCAGTACGGCTCCCGGGGCTCGAACTCCACCACTGCCCGCTGCTCCTCGAACCACAGCGTGCAGCTCTCCAGATCGACCGCGTACTCGTCGAGCATCGGCGGAGCTGAGGCGGATGGCGCCGGCAACCCGGCCTCGGCCAGGATCAGCCGCAGCCGTGACTCGGCAACCGAGGCCGACTGCGATCCAGCCCGTGCGAGCACTCTCTGGGCCTGCTCGAGCCCGGATCGCCGGACGGCCAACTGGTTCACCGCACGCTTCAGCGATCCCGGCGTCACCATCCCGGCGTACAGCGCGGCCTCAGCCAGTACGACGGCCGGCGCGAAGGCCGAGGTCGCAGCGACCTCGGCGACCGCCCGCGCGGGGGAGCACAGGCGCAGGCCGTTCCACGACTGGATGCCCGGGCCGACGGGGTCGCGCACATGCCGGCGCACCCCACCGGCATGCCGCCCGGGCCGTCCGTCGGTGGCTGTCACGTGCACCAAGGACAAGTCGAGACCCCACAACGGCAGGGCGTGCAGCGCCGCCGCCGACTGGTGGCTCGCGGCCAGCCCAGGTTCGCCGTACCGGAGGAGGTTGTAGAGGCGTCGGAGGTGCAGCATCTCCTCGTTCACCACCGCGAACAGGCGGCCCGGGGCGTAGGTACCCGGCCGGATCCGGCGCCAGCCGCCGGAGTCCAGCAGGGAGTCGATGTCGGGGTCGAGGTAGCCACACGCGCGGGCATCGGCACGGGTGAACACCCCGCCCCGGATGAGTGTCATCACAGTAAGTTGCGGGTTCACACCGGAGAAGATGCAGTGATCAGCGCAGCGCCCGGCTGCCTACTTCGGGAACTGTGGACAAGGGTGCCTATTTGACGAAGAGGGCAA